>NZ_JBIVNX010000007.1:0-222024 GCF_044753805.1 Streptomyces sp. NPDC093225 | reverse complement strand
CCATCGACCGGACCACCTACAAAGCAACCATCCACATCACCATGCTCACGAGCAGCTCTTGACGCCCCGACCCCGCCCTTAACTGAACGGCGTTGGTACTAGGCCCCCGTCACCCCACGCCCCGCAGCCGCGGCGCCTCCATCCCCGCATCCACCGGCGCTGCGCCGGGGCCGCCCCCGGCGGTCACCCGCCCGCCCAACTCCCGAGCCCACGCCACGAGCCCGACCAGGTCCAGTCCGTACGGCCCTGCCCCCGGCCCGGGCTCCGGCAGCCCCGGCCCCGGAGCCCGGCCCAGCCGCCAGTCCTCCACCCCCTGCGCGCCCCGCAGCAACAGCCGCGCCCCGCCCTTCGCGTTGCCGCGCGCGGCATGCGTCAGCCCGACGGCCAGCTGCGCCAGGGCCCGCCACAGGCCGGCCTCCTCCGCGGGGCCGGACTTCCACGCGTCCTCGAACACCTCGTGCGCGTGGAACGGCATCCCCGCGTCGAGCAGCCGCTGCGCCTCCCGCACCGTGTCGTCCGGGCTGCGCACCACCCCCTCCGGCTGCCGCTCGACACCCTCGGCCCCGTACGGCAACGGCCGCCCCAGCCCGTCCCGCGGCCGCGCGCTCCGCGCCCGCCCTGCACCGTCCCGGTCCCGTTCCATGCCCCCATCCTCCCCGGCCACCCCACCCGTGTCAGCGCACCCCCCGACGTGCGGTAATGTTCTTCCTGCACGCCGGACCGGGGAAAATCCCAGGTCAGCGAGCACCGGGACGTGGCGCAGCTTGGTAGCGCACTTGACTGGGGGTCAAGGGGTCGCAGGTTCAAATCCTGTCGTCCCGACCACGCGGAATCGCGGGTCGGAGGTCGTTCTCTCAATCATGAGAGGACGGCCTTTCGTGCGTTCGGGGTCATGGTGGTCGCACTGTGGTCGCACGTCCGGCCGCAGAGCCTTGGACACCCCGGTGAGCGGCACGCCGGCGGGGATCGTGATCGCGGCCGCCAGGTGGCGCAGGCGGTGGACCGTGATCCTGGGTGCGCCGGATTCTTCGGACGGCTGGCGAAGCCAGTCGAGCACATGGTGCGGCCCGAGCGGTCGCCCGTCTGGTCGGCAGAGGACGAGACCGGAGAACGGGTCGTCAGGGTCGCCGCGAGTGCATGGTGTTGTGAACGCGTGGTGCCGGAGGGTGGTGGCGACGCGCGGTGAGACGGCCACCCACCCGCAACTCGACCGCGTCATCGGCGCCGTGATGACGAGGCGGTTGTCGTCGACAGCGGAGAGGGTGCAGCCCACATGGAGGACGCCCTCCGTCAGGTGGGCGTCGTCCCGAGTGGAATGTCCGTCGGCCGATCAGCGTCAGTTCGCCGGCCCCCGTGCGTCGATCTCGGCCATCAGCTCCTCGATCAGGGACTTGATTTCGTCCCGGATGGGTCGGACGGCCTCGACGCCCTGGCCGGCCGGGTCCTCGAGCTGCCAGTCGAGGTAGGTCTTGCCGGGGAAGTACGGGCAGGCGTCGCCGCAGCCCATGGTGATGATGTAGTCCGAGGCCTGGGCGGCCTCGGGGGTGAGGACCTTCGGCTTCTGGTCGGAGATGTCGATGCCCAGCTCGGCCATGGCGGCCACCGCGGAGGGGTTGATCTGGTCGCCGGGCATGGAGCCGGCGGAGCGGACCTCGACGCGGTCGCCCGCGAGGTGGCGCAGGAACCCTGCCGCCATCTGGGAGCGGCCCGCGTTGTGGATGCAGACGAACAGGACGGACGCGAGCGGGTTCGCGGGCATCGGCTCTTCCTCGTGGTGGCGGGCACGGCTACGTCACCACCGTCAACCGGCGGAACGGATCAGCCAGGGCTGGTATCAGCCCTTGGTGATGTGACAGTATCAGCGGATGATGACGTCAGTCGACACTGATCTGATCCGGGTTCTGGCCGACCCGCTCAGGCTCCAGATCGTGACCCTCCTCGCCCGCGAGACGCTCTGCACCACCCACCTCGTGGAAGAAACGGGTGCGAAGCAGACGAACCTCTCCAACCACATGAAGGTGCTGCGCGAGGCGGGGGTCGTGGATACGGAGCCGTGCGGGAGGTACGTGTACTACCGCCTGCGCCCGGAAGTCATCGAAGCCCTCGCCGGTCAGTTCGCCGACCTCGCCCAGACCGCGCGAGCCACCGCCGAAGCGAACCTCAAGCGGTCCTGCCCGTAGCCTTCGCGCTTTGCCTCACCTGCCCGAGGAGAACCTGCCTTGACCGCCACCGAGCCCGTCGCGAGCGGCGCCGTAGCCGCCGACGCGGTGCCGCAGCCCGCGCCCGGCGCGACTCCGCCCCGTACCCCGCTGATCGCCCGCGCGGCCGCCGAGCTGGTCGGCACCGCCGCCCTGGTCGCGATCGTGGTCGGCTCCGGCATCCAGGCCACCGAGCTCACCGACGACGTCGCCCTCCAGCTGCTGGCCAACTCCACCGCCACCGTCTTCGGCCTCGGCGTGCTGATCGCCCTCCTCGGTCCGGTCTCCGGCGCCCACTTCAACCCCGCCGTCACTCTGGCGGAGTGGTGGACCGCCCGCCGTGGCGGCGCCGGCGTGAACACCCGCGAGCTCGCCGTCTACGTGCCCTCGCAGATCGCCGGTGCGATCGCGGGTGCGATCCTCGCGGACGCGATGTTCGGTGAGCCGCTGGTGAAGTGGTCGCAGCACGACCGTTCCGCCGGGAACCTGCTCCTCGGCGAGGTCGTCGCCACTGCGGGTCTGATCCTGCTGATCTTCGGCCTCGCGCGTACGGACAGGCTGCGGTTCGCCCCCGTCGCGGTCGCCTCGTACATCGGCGCCGCGTACTGGTTCACCTCCTCCACCTCCTTCGCCAACCCGGCGGTCACGATCGGCCGTGCCTTCACCGACACGTTCGCGGGCATCGCCCCGGCGTCGGTGCCCGGCTTCATCGCCATGCAGCTGATCGGTGCCGTGGTGGGTCTGGCGTTGGTGGCGGTCATCTTCATGCGCGGCAAGACCGGCTCCGGGACGCCTTCGGCATGACGCGGGGTCCGGACGTGGTGGTGGGGTCACATCGCCACCACCGGCACCCGGGCCGTGGACGAACCACGCCTGCACCGCCTCGGCTACGGCGACCGGACCGGCCCCGCCTCCGCCACCCTCGTCGGCGTCGGCCGCCCCGCCCGCGACGCCGCGCGGCGGATCCGCGACGTGCTGACCTGACCCCGCCCCGCTTCACCGGGCAGAAGGAACCGAAGGCCGGTGAAGTCAGTCGTGGCGGGCCACCTTGTACGCGGAGACGAGCAGGATCACCGCCAGCGCGGGGATCAGGACCACGTCCGGGAAGACCCCGAGCAGTAGCCCGCCCAGGACCGCACCGGCGATGGAGCCTGCGGCCATGATCGTGGTGAAGCGGAGGTTGGCGCCCAGGACGGCGAAGCTGCCGTCGCGGCTGTAGCGGGCGAAGGCGACGAGCATGGTCGGCAGCGACACCAGCAAGGAGAGGCTTCCTGCGGTCTTGATGTCCTCTCCGAAGAGCAGCACGATCGTCGGGATCAGTAGTTCCCCGCCAGCCACGCCCATGATCGCCGCGACCGCGCCGATGCCGAGCCCGGCCGCGATACCCGCGGGAACCTGTGCCCACAGCGCCAGATCGAGGGCGCCCAGCGTGGTGATGTGTGTGAGGACCAGGGCCGCCGCCATGAGCACCATGAGGGCGGAGAGAACCTTGTAGAGGGTGGCGGAGCGCATCCGGACGGCCCAGGAAGCGCCGGCCCACGCACCGAGCAGGCTGCCGGCCAAGAGGTTGGCCGCGACGGGCCAGCGGGCGGCCACTTCGGCGGCCGGGACCGCAGCCAGCCGGGCGGGAAGCGCGACCAGCACCACGACGAGGCTCATCGCCTTGTTGAGGATGACCGCCGAGAGCGCGGCGAACCCGAACAGGCCGATCAGCAGCGGCAGGCGGAACTCCGCGCCCCCCAGCCCGATCATCCCGCCCAGCACCCCGATCGCAGCACCCGCGGCGAACACCACGGGTGCTGTGTGTGTCCGGCGGAGACCGTCGAGGCCCGGTTCGGTACGCATCACGGCATCCTTGCTGGTCACCGGCCCTCCCGCTACGGCCGGACCTCAGCTTCGGGGAATGCCACCGGGCCGCCGTTCGGGACTCGTCGGGACCTCCGAGCCACAGCACCGGCCGCCCTGCCCAGCCCTGCCGGTGTCTGACGAACCCGTGCCGGCGCAAGTCGACTTACGTCAGGACGGGGCTGCGGCGCTCCAGCAGGATCACGTCCCGCCAGACCCCGTGGTGGCGGCCGATCCGTTCGCGTGTGCCGATGATCCGGAACCCCGCCCGCGCATGCAGGGCGAGGCTGGCGGTGTTCTCGGGGAAGATCCCGGACTGGATCGTCCAGATCCCCGCCTCCTCCGTGGAGGCGATCAGCGCATCCAAGAGGGCTCGGGCGACGCCGCGGCCGCGGGCGTCGGGGTGGACGTACACGGAGTGCTCGACCACACCCGCGTACGCGCACCGGTCGGAGACCGCGCTCGCCGCGACCCAGCCCAGCACCCGGCCGCCGTCGTCATCGAGGGCGACGAAGCGGTGGCCGGGCAGCCGGGCCTCGTCGAACGAGGCCCAGTCCGGGGCCTCCGTTTCGAAGGTCGCGTCGCCTTCGTCGATCCCCGCCTGGTAGATGCCCAGCACCTGCTCGGCATGCTCCGGGCGGAGTTCCTCGACCCGCACTCCGGTCACGCCGGCTTCGCGGCGCCGGCCAGCAGCGCGCCCATGGCGGCGAGCACGGACGGCTCGACCCGGTAGTAGACCCACGTGCCGCGGCGCTCGGAGGAGAGCAGCCCGGCCTCCTTGAGCTTCTTGAGGTGGTGGGAGACGGTGGGCTGGGAGACGCCGACGTCGGAGATGTCGCACACGCACGCCTCGCCGCCCTCGTGGGACGCGACGGCGGAGAACAGGCGCAGGCGCACGGGGTCACCAAGGGCCTTGAACATCTTCGCCGCGACCTCCGCCTCGTCCGCGGACATGGGGCGTTCGGTCAGCGGGGGGCAGCAGGGCGCGACGGCCTCGGGCTCGAGGAGCGGCAGTACCTTCGCATTCGACATACGTCTATGTTGACACATGTCGAACTAGCCCGGCGGCGGGGTGTTTCAGGCGCGGGTTGCGTGGGCGGCCAGGCGGCGGGCTGCCCGGGCGGCGTCCCGGCCCACGCCGCGCAGGGAGTTCGAGGACGGGCTGCGCTGCCATCAAGCTGTCGTGGTGGTGCGGCCATGATCCCGCCGCCCGGCCCGAGGCCTCCGGGGCCACCGGCTTCGGCCCCGCCCGGACCGGGGCGTCCGCGGACGCCGGCCCGACTGCCCGCCTCCGATGGCGACAGCTTCCACGCGCTCCACGGCAGCTCCCGTGAATTAGATAAATGTCTATGTTGACGTCTATCGATACAGGTGCCATGCTGATCGCGTTAGCCATAGACAAACGTCGAAACAACTCAGGGAGTCGTCGTGAACGAGCCGGTCGCCCCCAGCCCGAACTCCGCCGAGGCGGTGGCTTCCTGTTGCGGCCCCGCCTCGGCCACGCGCACCACGGAGGTGGCTCCCGCCGAGTCCTCACCGTGCTGTGGCACCCGCGAGGGCGCAGAAGCCGCCGACGCCTGCTGCGACCCGCAGTCCCAGCGCGAGGCCGTCGCTACCGGCGCCGGCTGCTGCTGACCACCCGATCCCGCCCACCCGCCTGCCTGTACGAAGACCCGGAGACCCGTCATGAGCGAGACCACCACCGAGCTGCCCGTCGTCGTCATCGGGGCCGGCCCCGCCGGACTCGCGGCCGCCGCCCACCTCGTCGACCGAGGCCTCGAACCCCTCGTCCTGGAAGCCGGGACGACCGCCGGATCCGCCGTCCGCGAGTGGGCCCACGTGCGGCTCTTCTCCCGCTGGGGCGAGGTCGTCGACCCGGCCGCCGAGAAGCTCCTCGCTCCGACCGGCTGGGTCAAGCCCGACGAGGACACCTACCCCTCCGGCGGGGACTGGGCCGACCTCTACCTCCAGCCCCTGGCTCACGTCCTGGGTGCACGGGTCCGCTACGAGGCCCGCGTCACCGGCGTCTCCCGGACCGGCCGCGACCGCATCGTCGACGCCGACCGCGAGGCCCAGCCCTTCGTCGTCCACTACGAGAGCACCGACGGCCGCGAGCAGCGAGTACGGGCCCGCGCCGTCATCGACGCCTCCGGCACCTGGTCCACCCCCAGTCCCGCCGGCGGCAGCGGACTCGCCGCCCTCGGCGAGAAGGCCGCCTCGGACCGCATCACGTACCGCGTCCCGGACCTGAAGGACCCCGCCACCCGCGCCCGGTACGCGGGCAAGCGCACCGCCGTCGTCGGCTCCGGCGCCTCCGCCTTCACCGCTCTCGCCCACCTCGCCGACCTCGCCAAGTCCGAGGACGGCCAGGGCACGCACGCGGTGTGGATCCTGCGCCGCGGGATCTCCGGCTCCACCTTCGGCGGCGGCGAGGCCGACCAGCTCCCCGCGCGTGGCGCCCTCGGTCTCGCCGCGAAGGCCGCCGTCGACGGCGGCCACGCCGACGCGGTCACCGGCTTCCGCACCGACGCCTTCGAGCGCACCGAAGACCGCCGCGTGATCCTCATCGGCGAGGACGGCCGCCGCCTGGACCCGGTGGACGAGGTCATCGTCCTCACCGGCCTCCGCCCCGACCTGTCGTTCCTGGCCGAACTCCGCCTCGGCCTCGACGAGCGCCTCCAGGCCCCGGTCGCCCTGGCCCCGCTGATCGACCCCAACCAGCACTCCTGCGGCACGGTCTACCCGCACGGCGTGGGCGAGCTCTCCCACCCGGAGAAGGACGTCTACCTCGTCGGCATGAAGTCCTACGGCCGCGCCCCCACCTTCCTCGCCATGACCGGCTACGAGCAGGTCCGCTCCATCGCCGCCCACCTGGCCGGCGACCACGAAGCCGCCGAGCGCGTCGAGCTCACCCTCCCCGAGACCGGAGTCTGCGGCGGCGCGGGCCTCTTCGACGAGCCCGCCGCCGCCGAGGAGACCGGCGGCGGCTGCTGCGCGGCCCCGGCCACCCTCACCATCGGCGCCGCCCCCGCCTCCTCCGGCGGCTGCTGAGGTGGGCAACCTTCGAAGCGGCGTGGCCGCGACCGGGACGGGGGTCCGGTCGCGGCCACGCGCCGTCCTGCCCGCGCTCTGCCTCACCCAGATCACCGGGTGGGGCATCGTCTACTACGCATTCCCCGTCCTGAACCCGGCCATCACCGCCGACACGGGCTGGAGCGCGGGCGCGACCACCGCAGCGTTCTCCGCCGCCCTCGTCGTCTCCGCCGTAGCGGGGATCTACGTGGGCCGCGTCCTGGACCACCGCGGCCCCCGCGCCGTCATGACCGCAGGCTCCGTGCTGGCTTCGCTGAGCCTGCTGGTGATCGCCGCAGCCCCCAACCTGCCCGCCCTCTTCACCGGATGGCTGCTCGCAGGTGCGGCGATGGCCGCCGTCTTCTACCAGCCGGCATTCGCCGCCCTCACCCGCTGGTGGGCCCCTGACCACATCCGCGCGCTCACCACCGTCACCCTCGCCGGCGGACTGGCCTCCACCGTCTTCGCACCCCTGACCGCGATCCTCGCCGACCACATGTCCTGGCGCGCCACCTACGCGGTCCTTGCCGGCATCCTCGCGGTGCTGACCGTCCCGGCCCACGCAATCGCCCTCAAAGCGGCCTGGCCACCCGCCCCTCCGAGCCCGCCGCACGTCACCGGCGGCCACGAACACGTCGTGCGCAGCCGCGCGTTCTGGATGCTGGCCGTCACCTTCACCCTGTCCGCGTTCGCGATGTACGCCGTCGTCATCGGCCTCGTGCCCCTCCTGATCGAACGCGGCTACACCACCACCCAGGCCGCGTGGGCCCTCGGCCTCGGCGGCGCCGGCCAGACCCTCGGACGGACCCTGTACGCGACTCTCGCCCGCCGCCTGGGTGTCACCGCCCGCACCGTCACCCTGATCGCATGGGGCGCCGTCACCACCGCAGCGCTTGCCATCGTGGGAGCCCCGTACGCGCTGCTCGTTGCCGTGTCCGTCCTGGCAGGGGTGATCCGAGGAAACCTCACCCTCCTCCAAGCCACAGCCGTTACCGACCGCTGGGGCACCACTCATTACGGCCGACTCTCCGGCCTCCTCGGCGCACCAGCCCACGCGGCCGCCGCCCTCGCCCCCTTCGCCGGCGCAGTCCTGGCCGGACCCCTCGGCGGCCACCCCGCGCTGTTCGCACTGCTGGCCTTCGTTTCCACCGCTGCCGCGGTCACAGCGTTCGGGGCCCGCACAGAACAGGGCTGAAGCAGTGATGCGAGCTCGGCTTGCCGTGAGGGCGGTCGTCCGAGTCTCACGCGAGGCCGGGTGCCTCGCTCGCGCTCGGCATCCCAGCGGAACGGACAGACGGCGGTGCTCGGTGCCGCCCTGAGCCGCTGCGCCGAGCGGCAGGACGGGGCCGCGGGACACTGCGTCGTGGTCCGGGCCCTGCCCCGTGCGGTGCCGCTCTGCGGCGGTGCGTCAGTTCCGTGCGGTGCCGTCGCTCGCCTGGTCGGCGGCCTCGGCTGCGGCCGCCTTCTCGCGCATCTTGCGCACCAGCTCCGCCTTCCTGTCGGCGGCGCCCTGGCGGTCGAGGTTGCGGTGCGGACCGTTGCTCTGCCGCTCGGCGCGGGACTGCCTCTTGCGCTGGCCACCGCCCTGGCCCACGGGGTTGTTGATGTTCTTGCTGTCGGTCACGGGTTCTCCCGGTGGTGATGTGAAGTGATCTGCGGATTCATCGGTGGGGGACGGGCGCGGCGACGTGGGGGACGTCAGCGGGAGCCCGTCACGCTCTCACTCGAAAATCGGTGTCTGGAAGAACATGACAAAGACGTTACCCGGTTTCGCCGGCCCCGCGCGCCAGGCTTTTCGCCGCCCCGGCGTTGCCTCACGAAGGGGTGGGCAGCCTGGGTCGCTGCTCAGGACCGGCATTCCTAAGCGGAGTTCTGCGATGTCCGGTGCCGGCGAACATCGTCAACTGGCGAACCTGGCCCGGAAGGCGGCGCGATTGGGGGAGTCGGCCGAGCGGTCCCAGACGGCGAAGGTGACGCGGACGAACGGGGCGCCGTGGGTGTCCAGGGCTTCGGCGAACGCGTCCGCCACCTCGGCCGGGTCGTTACCGAACACGCCGCAGCCCCAGGCACCGAGGACGAGCTCGCGCACCCCGTGGTGGGCGGCCACGCCGAGGACGCGGCGGGCGCGTTCGGTGAGGGTGCCTCTGACGTCGACCTTCTCGGCCGGCGAGTGCAGCGCCAGCTGGCCGGCGTTGGGAGCGGGGGAGGTCAGGAAGGAGACCGGGTACGGCTGGTCGAGCAGAGCGCGGGAACCGTCGCGGATCACCGGTACGTGCGGGGAGAAGATCACCCGGTGGCTGTAGTTGAGGTCGGCGGATGCCCGATGGGCTGCGTAGTAGTCGGGGGCTTCGAGCAGGCACTGGTAGAGGAGAGCAGTGCGGCAGAGGTCCTCCTCCTGGGCCTTGGCCCCGCGCAGGTACCCGCCACCCGGGTTCCGGGCCGAGGCGAAGTTGAGGACGGCGAGGTGCTCGACGCCTTCGTCGGTGAGGCGGCGGGCGGCGCGGATGCTGTCCTCGTCGGTCACCTCGGCCTCACCGGTGAAGGGGCCGGTGGGCTCAGGGACGAAGGCGGGGGAGTAGGAGACGGTCCCGGAGCGGGCGGCGGCGAGGGCGGCGGCGATGGAGACCCGGGTGCCGGTGGCGGTGGTGTAGACGCCGGTGGTCGCGACGTGCTCGTTGTCGGTAGCGAGGTTCCTCAGACGGTTGCTCATGGAGGGCGATGGTAGCGAGGAATTATTGTCAGGGTGACTCTTTTTGGCCGTCCGGCGGGACAGGAGCGCGTGGGCGCCCCGCACGGTCGTGCGCGGCTCGACGGCTCGCGTCGGGTTGCCGGTGCCAGGTGGCGGTGGGTCCATGGAGGGGAGACCGGCGGGTCGAGGAGGGTGGCCCACGGGCGTCGACGATGGCTGGGCGGGGCGTGGTGGCCACGACGGAGGGCGGAACGCCATGGCGTACGACGAAGGGCTGGCGGAGCGGATTCGCGAGCGCCTGGGGCAGGGCGGGGCCGTCGTCGAGAAGCGCATGTTCGGCTGCCTGGTGTTCCTGTACCACGGCAACATGGCCGTGGGCGTGACCGGCGACGACCTGATGGTCCGCGTCGGTCCGGAAGCCGCACCCGACGCCCTCGCGCGCCCCGGCGCGAGGATCTTCGACTTCACGGGCCGTCCGATGCGCGGCTGGGTCGTCGTGGACGCCTCCGCCCTCGTGGAGGACGGGCCGCTGGCCGAGTGGATCGACCGGGGCCGGGCCTTCGCTGCCGGCCTGCCGGCGAAATGAAGACGGCCCGCCACGTCCCCACCACCCCGCCGCCTTCGCTCCGAGCACGCGCGGCCCGACGACGTGACCGGGCGTCCTCGCCGGGCCACGCGCCACCCGGCGGCCGGCGATCGCGCGCCCCGGCCCGACGACGTAAGGCTTTCGTCATCGGGCCGGGGCTGCCGGACGGGGGCTCGATCACCTTGGATGGCGGACGAAGGCGAAGAGACGGCACGCAGGGAGGGGCGTCGTGGGGCGCGTCACGAGGAAGCAGTGGTGGGCCGCGGTCGTCGCGGCGGGCCTGGTGGTGGTGTCGGCCGGGCTGGTGTGGTTCGAGCCGTGGGCCCTGTGGGTGGACGAGACGGTGCACGAGGCGCTGCCCGCCTCGACCGCGGTCTCGAAGCCGGCGACGGGTGTCGGGGACTCCGCGTCGTCCGCTGCGTCCCCGTCGGGGCCGGTCACCGTCGCGCGGGGCACGTTCATCAGCCACGAGCACGCCACGACCGGCACGGTGAAGATCCTCCGGCTCGCGGACGGCACCCACACGCTCCGCCTCGAAGGCCTGGACACGAGCAGCGGGCCCGACGTGCGCGTCTGGCTGAGCGACGCGCCCGTCAAGGAGGGCAGGGCGGGCTGGGGGCTCTTCGACGACGGACAGTACGTCAACCTCGCCAAGCTGAAGGGCAACAAGGGCGACCAGAACTACCCGCTGCCCCCGGACGTCGACTGGTCGACGTACTCGAGCGTCAGCATCTGGTGCGACCGGTTCGACGTGTCCTTCGGCGCCGCGGCGCTGGCCCGCACCTGACCCGCCGTCGGTCCGCGGGCGCCGCCGGGGCCGGGTCCGGCGCCGGGGCCTGCGCCGCCGATGCCCCACGGCAGTCCGGGGCGACCCGCGGTGCTACGCCGGTCGGCCCACGCCCGGCTGCGCGCTCCTCGGGTGCTACCTACCGTGACCGGATGAACCTCAGTTCGTCTGCGCGCAGGCTCCTTACCCGTACGGCCGCCCTGGCGGCCGCCGGTGCGAGCGTCGTCCTCACGCCGGCGTTCGCGGGCCCGGCCCGGGCCGAGCCCGCTCCGCCGCGGGCGGAGGCCCTGCCGGACCCGGCCCTCCTGCACCGCCCCGGCGTCGTCCTGCGGCCACGCGAGGGCGCGCCCGCCCTGCCCGACGACCTGTCCGCGCTGTCCTGGCTGGTGGCCGACGCCGGCAGCGGCGAGGTGCTCGCCGCCCACAACGCCCACCTGGGCCTGCCGCCGGCCAGCACCATGAAGACGCTCTTCGCGCTCACGGCCCTGCCCAGCCTCCCGCGGACCGGCACCCACACCGTCACCGGCGCCGAACTGGCCGACGTCGGCGAGGGCAGCAGTCTGGTCGGCCTCGACGCCGGCCGCACCTATCAGGTCGCGGACCTCTGGAAGGGCGTCTTCCTCAGCTCGGGCAACGACGCCGTCCACGTCCTCGCCGCCATGAACGGCGGCTGGGCCGCGACGGCCGCGCGGATGCAGGCCACGGCCCGCGCCCTCGGCGCGACCGACACCCACGTCGTCTCCCCGGACGGCTACGACGCGGACGGCCAGGTGTCCTCCGCCTACGACCTCGCCGTCTTCGGCCGCGCCGGCCTCGCCGATCCCGACTTCGCCCGCTACGCGGCACTCGCCGACGCCGCGTTCCCCGGGGACACGGACGCCGCGGGCCGGCCGAGCTGGACGTACGGCATCGAGAACACCAACCGGCTGCTCACCGGCGAGGACGGCGTCGAGCGTTACCCGGGCATCGTCGGCATCAAGAACGGCTACACCTCCGGCGCCGGCTACACCCTGGTCACGGCCGCACGGCGGGCCGGACGCACCGTCCTGGTCACCGTCATGAACCCCCAGCACGGCGGCCCGTTCGCGGTGTACGAGGAGGCGCGGGCCCTGCTGGACTGGGGTTTCGCGGCCGCCGGACGGGTGAACCCGGTCGGATCGCTCCGGCCCCCGTCGGCCGGCCGCCCGCGGACCGAACCGCCGCCCGTGGCCGCCGCCACGACCCCGGCGGACCCCGGTACCGGATACGCATGGCCCGCGGTCCTGCTCGCGGGTGCCGGCGCCGCCGGCGCCGCCGCGTACCGCCTCCGACGCCGCCGGCCGCACCCCGTGCCCGCCCCGGACGCCGGGCCGGCTCCTGACGGCCCTCCCCGCGCGTCGGGGTGAACCGTCGGGGCAGTCGGCCGCGCGGGACGGACGTACCGGTGTGGCGTGGTCCCGGCCACGGAATGGATGGCGCACACCCCACAGAGAGGCCCACGCCCCCATGCGCCGTCGTTTCCTGCTCGCCGCCTCCGCCGCGGCGACCGCCTTCACCGCCACGCTGTCACTCGCCCTGACCGCACCCGCCGCCTCCGCCGGGTCGGGCGGGGGCGAGCACGAGCCCTGGGTCGTGCGCTCAGCCGTGCAGCGTACGGACGCGAAGGCGTTCCGCTCCCTGTGCGGCAAGCAGAAGGAGGGCGACCCCGAGCGCCGTACGTTCCCGCTCTTCGGGCGCGGCAAGGGCTTCACCGCGGTGCAGGACTTCCAGCGCCAGGAGGCGGACGGCACGGTGTTCTGGAGCGGCCACGACCCGAAGAACGCGGAGAACACCGTCTCGGTGTCCGTCATCGGGGCCTGCACCAAGGGGCCGGTCACCCTGTCCGGCGTGATCACGAAGGAGTTCCGCGACTACGCGTACCAGCCACTGGCCGACCATCCGGGCTGGTACGAGCTCCAGGAGATCGACGCGCTCGCACTGCCGCCCAGCGGCCAAGGCGTCGACACGGTCACCGTGCCCGAGAAGAAGCCGCACCGCCCGCACCACCCCCACTACCCGCCCAAGCCGGACCTGAGGGCGGCCACGCCCAACGCCCCGGCCGCCATCGACGTCGTCGTCGCCTACACGCCGGCCACGGTCGCCACCATGGGCAGCGTCCAGGGGGTCCTCTCCCGCATCTCCTACGGGGTGAACGGGATCAACAGGGCGCTCGCCAACAGCAACGTGCCGGCCAGCGTGCACGTCGTCAACACGTACATGACGGCGCCGACCAACGTGCCCCGCGAGAACGTGAACACCCTGCTCAGCATGATCAGCAACCCGGCGAACACGGTCCTCGGTGCCACGGCCGCCGCCCAGCGGCAGACCTACGGCGCCGACCTCGTGGCGCTGCTCGCCGCCGTCCCGTTCGAGGACAGCTCCGGGGCGGCGAACCTGGCCGATCCGCCGTCCGCGACCACCAGCGCCGCCGCCTACTCGGTCACCAGCCTCGGGTCCGTGACCGCCTGGGAGAACCTCGCGCACGAGATCGGCCACAACCTCGGACTGCGGCACGACCGCCTGACGCTCGCGCGCCAGAACGAGACCACCCCCGCGGGCACGTTCAACTACGGCTGGGTCACCCCCAACGGCCTGCACCGCACGCTGATGGCCTACTCCCAGGCCTGCCCCCAGGCGTGCACCGTGGTCAACGCGTACTCCAACACCGAGCGCACCTGGGCCGGCCAGTCCCTGGGTGACGCGAACAACAACAACGCCGCCGTCGCGCGGCAGACCGTCGACACCGTGGCCGCCTACCGCGCCTCCACGGTGACCAACCGCTTCTCCCTCACCCTGCAGCACGACCCCGAGGGCGCGGGCAGGGTCCTGGTCAGCGAGTTCGGCCCGTACGACCCCGGCACGCAGGTCACCGTCACCGCGTTCGCCAATCCCGGCTTCCGGTTCGACGCCTGGGCGGTCGACGGCATCGAGCTGGAGGGCAACAACCCGAGCCACCAGCTGACCATGAACGCCGACCGGACCATCAACGCCCTGTTCGTCCCGATCGAGCAGCCGTAGCCGGCCGGACAGCACAGCACAGCACAGCACAGCACAGCACGCACCGCACCGCCGGAGCCGGCACCACTCGCGCCCGCGCCGAGCCCGTCCGCGCGGTGACACCGGTCACACGTGAGCCGGTCCGCATCCGCCGCACGCAGGTCGGAGGTCGTCCCCTCGTCCGTGAGGGGGCGACCTCCGGTGCGTACGGGGCCGACGCGGCCGCCCGCCCGGGCCAGGGCACCCCAGGCCGGGTCAGGCCAGGGACGGCCGGGGGCGGAACGTCACCTATGCTTCAAGGCGGCTGCGGGATGGTGATTCCCCGCCGCACGGGCGACCGCGGAGCGGTCGGTCCGTCCGGTCGGGGGAGGGCGGCCTGCGTCGGGGCCCGAGGCCGGACGGGGCCGTATGACGCCGATCATGAAGCTCCCGGGGAATCGCGTGCCCGTCGGCGTGCGTCTCATCGGTGTGGGGCGGCCGGCCGGCCCGCCCGCCCGCGCACAGAGGAACCCCAGGGAGAAGTGAGGTATGGCAGTGATCTGCGTCGGAGGCATGATCGGGATCGGCAAGACGAGCGTGGCCGAGCTGCTCGCCAAGGAGCTCGGCAGCCACGTCTTCTACGAGAGCGTCGACGACAACCCGATCCTCCCGCTCTTCTACACGGCGAGCCCCGAGGAGATCCAGGCGCGCCGCTACCCCTTCCTGCTCCAGCTCTACTTCCTGCAGACGCGCTTCGCCTCGATCAAGGAGGCGTACAAGCAGGGCGACAACGTCCTCGACCGTTCCATCTACGAGGACTGGTACTTCGCCAAGGTCAACCACGACCTGGGCCGGATCAGCTCCCTCGAGATGCAGGTGTACGAGGGGCTGCTCAACGAGATGATGCGCGAGATCGACGGCCTGCCGTACCGCAAGGCGCCCGATCTGATGGTCTACCTCCAGGCCGACTTCGACACGGTGCTGCACCGCATCGGCCTGCGGGGACGCGATTTCGAACAGGACGCCGGCCTCGTCGAGTACTACCGCACGCTGTGGTCCGGCTACGACGACTGGGTGCACAAGCACTACTCGGCCAGCGAGGTCCTCGTCGTCGACATGAACAGCACGGACGTGGTGAACAACCCCGACGACGCGGCCCGCGTGGTGCAGGAGGTCAAGGACGCCCTGGCCGCGGTCAGGCACCGGGGCTGACGCGGTTCCTCCGGTCTTCTCCCCCTCCGCGCACGTGTGAGACCCGCCCCCGCCACGGTCGATCCGGCCGTGGCGGGGGCGTTTTGCAGAGATGACGGCGGCGTTCGCGGAGATCGGGCCGAACCGGCCACGGCGTGCCAAAGCGCACGGTAGCGTGAAGTGTCGCCCCGTCGCGTGCCACTCCGGCGGCCCATGGGCGGCTCTCGTGCCCCGATCCTCCCCCCACCCGGTCCACCGTGCAGTCACCGACCGAAGGGAAGACCATGAGCACTCACACTCCGACCAGCCCCTACCCGAACCTCCTGCGCTGGTTGAGCGGACAGGCGCCCGACACCGGGAAGATCACCGACGAACTGCGGACCATGGCCGGCGGGCAGCAGTACGGCCGGTTCGTGCAGGACCTCGAGGACGAGCGGGAGGGCTTCCGGGCGGCGCTGCTCGTGGCCTTCCCCCAAGTGGACCTGGCCAAGCCCGACTTCCCCGCGCCCCGGCAGCCGTTGCAGGACGTGACCTCCGAGACGCTGCGGGCGGCCGCGGTCAGCTGCCTGACCTCGCTCGCGCTCGGTGAGGCCCCGGGCACCTACAACCCCGTGCACCTGTGGACCGGCCCCGACGGGGCGCTGCGGTACAAGGGCGGCGCGGTCCACGGGACCGTCGAGGGGGTGCGCCGGCGGATCCTCGTCGACGCCAGCGGCGCGCTGTACGTCGCCGCCGCGCAGCACGCGTTCAAGCTCTGGCTGCGCCAGGGCGGGCAGGACGCCACGGTCCAGCACGTCGTCGGCATCGTCGCCGCCCCGACGGGCGGGTACGACGCCTGCAGCGTGCCGGGCGCCACCGCCTGGGAGAGCACGTACGGGACCCTGGACCAGCCCGCGGGGATCGTCCGGGCGATCACCAGGAGCGGCGCCTTCGCGTCGATCGTGTGGGGCGGTTCGTACTGCACGGCCGGCTGGGTCGAGTCGCTGATGCCGACGCTCAGCACACAGGGCGTCGTTCGCCTGCCCGCCGGTGGATCCGCCACGATCGGGCAGAACGTCCACTCGGCGCAGATCGTGGGCAGCGCCTGGCTGAAGGGCGTGGACGGGGTCGACTGCAAGCCCGACGCCATGCCGGCGCAGTGGCGGGCCGACGTGGCCGCCCGGCTCTGCCCGCTCGCGGCGCAGCACGTCCACCTCGGGCACATCGCCGACTTCTGCCAGATCCTCAAGGCGGCCTCGTTCAAGCCCGGTGGCACCGATCTGGTGGACCGGATCCGGTACCTGCTCGCCCACCACCCGGGCCGGCGGGCGGACCTGGAGTCGCTGCCCAACATCAAGAAGTACTACGCGCAGTGCTTCTGACGGGTTGACGGTTCCGCCCCGTGACCGCTGCGCCCCCGGCGTACGAGGGCCCCCTCATGACAAGCAATCCTGACTCTCTTGTCATCTCGCGAGTTGAGAGCTGTCATAACGCTGGACATGATCTGTCATGGCTGGTTAGCGTGAGCCCGCAGATCTGCGATGGGTCGCTCAACCACACGTGACGATCCACGGGTGGCTTCAAGTCAGCGGTCAGTGACTCTGGAACGAGGGTGAAAATCGTGACATCTGAGAGCGCGAGCAATCGTCGGTTGGCGGACGAGGTCGTGGCGAGCGGTGACGCGCCCGCGATCGCGGCAGCGGCGGCTCTGCTCGAAATGGGGGACCGCCTCGGCGTCCTCGACGTGATCATTCCGGGGAAGGAATTCAGCGTCGGGGAACTCGCCGCGCACACCGGCCTGCCCGAGCAGGGCGTCACCGACTACCTCGAGGCGATGGAGTCCGCGGGCATCATCACCCACGGCCCCTCCGGCGCGGGCCACTTCGTGACCGCCCCGGACTTCGACCGCATCCAGCACCAGGCCGGCTACGTGTCCTGGGTGATGAACGCCAACCGTCCGTTCATCGAGAACGCCCGCGCCTACCTGTCCGACCCGGGCAAGGCCAGCGGGGCGTACATCCGCGACGGCCGCCAGGTCGCGGTCAGCTCCCAGTGGATGGGCTCCAAGGCGTTCTACCCCGCGGCCCTCGAGACCATCTTCGACGCGAAGCCGGAGCGCATCGCGGACCTGGGAGCCGGCACCTGCCGGCTGCTCATCGAGGTGCTCCAGGAACTCCCCGGCTGCTCCGGCGTCGGGCTCGACCTGGACGGTCCGTCCTGCAGCGCCGCCCGACTGGCGGCCGAACAGGCCGGGGTCGCCGACCGGTTGACGGTCGTGGAACGCACCATCCAGTCGATCGCCACCGACCCGTCACCGGTCGAGGGCAGCGACGTCATCCACGCCGGCTTCGTCTTCCACGACATGATGCCGGAGGAGGAGCACGTCGCCGACGCGGTCCTCGCGAACTGCCGTGAGGCGCTGCGGCCGGGCGGCATCATGGCGATCACCGACGCCGTGCCATACCTCCGCAACGAGCGGGAGCGGCGGTTCAGCGCCATCGTCACCTACTACCACCGCCAGTTCATGAAGCGGAAGCTCCTCACCCAGGAGGAGTGGGAGGCCAAACTGCGCGGCGCCGGCTTCAACGAGGTGCGGACCGTGGAGCTGGGCTTCCCCACGGGACGCCTCTTCGTGGCCACCCGCTAGCGGGAACCGCCGCACCGGACACGGGCGTGGCCGCCGAGCAGGAACCGAAGGGTTCCGCCCGGAGGCCACGCCCTTTTCGGTGCCCTCCGGTCCGCTCCGTCCGTCCGTCCGGGGACCCCGACCGACGGTGCCCCCGGTCCGCTCCGCCCCCCGGTCCGCTCCGCCCCCCGGTCCGCTCCGCCCCCCCGGTCCGCTCCGCCCCCCGGCGCGCCACGACCCCGTCGAGGGGGCCGACGTGTCAGGACCGCGCACGGGCGGCGAGGACGTCCGCGAACGCGCGACGCCCGCGCTCCGTAGGGGAGCGCGGGCGTCGTCGCGTGCCGCGTACGGGTGCCTCGGCGCGCCGTACGGGGCCCGGCGGGGTCACTCCGGCCAGCGAGCCGCGGCCACGCCCCGGTCGGCCAGTCCGACGAGGGTGACCACGGCCTGCAGGCCGCCCAGGGCGAGGATCGCCCCGGTGGTGCCGGCGAACTGCAGGAGCAGGCCGGCCCCGAGGGTGCCCGCGGCCGGGCCGCACTGCAGGACGGTCATGGTGGCGACGATCGTCCGGCCGCGCCGGTCCGCGGGCACCTGGCGCAGGATCATGATGTCGATCAGGACCCGCAGCGCCGGCGTCGTCAGCGTCGCGACGACCAGTACGCCGAACACCCACCACCAGGCGAACGGCGCCGCCAGCAGCGTCACGCAGACGGCCGCGACCACCGAGACGAGCAGCAGCAGCCGGCCCGGGGCCATCCACCCGTGCAGCCGCTTGACCAGCAGCGAGCCCAGCAGCATGCCCACCGCACTGCCGGTGAGGGCGAAGCCCACCAGGCCCGGTGGCGTGTCCTGGGCCTGCAGCTTCACCACCACGGCCAGGGTGACCGCGGTGAGGACCAGGTAGAAGGTGCCGACGAGGAGGAGGGAGCCGCGCAGGGCGGGCTGCCGCACCAGCTCCAGCACGCCCGCGAAGGCGCCCCCCGACTCCTCGGCGGTCGCGGCACCGCGCTCCTCGCCGTCCTCGGTCCCCGCACCGTCCTCGGTCCCCGCCCCGGCCCCCGCGTCGACGGCCGGCTCCTTCGTGCGCGGCGGGACCCGTACGAACAGGGCGCACAGCAGCGACACCGAGAACGTGACGGCGCACGCCACGAACGGGACCACGCGCGAGACCCCGTACAGCGCGCCGCCCACCGCCGGACCGAGCAGCCCGGCGGCGCCCTCGCGCACCTCGTCCTGGGTGAGCGCCTGGGTCAGTTGCTCGTCAGGTACCACGGCGCGGATCAGCAGCATGCGCACGGGGCCGCCGAACGCCGTCCCCACGCCCAACACCACGGCCACCAGCAGGAGATGGACGGCGGTCAGCCGGTCCATGGCCAGGGCGACCGCCACCGAGGCGGTGGCCACGGCCCGGGCCGCCTCCGCGCCGATGAGGACCCGGCGGTGGTCCCAGCGGTCGGCGAGCACCCCGATGGGCAGCCCGAAGAGCAGGATCACGACGAGCTGGGTGAAGCCGAAGAGACCGGCCAGCGCGGGGGACCCCGTCAGGGCGAGCACCAGCAGGGGGTAGGCGACGTCGGCCGCCTCCACGCCGAGCGTGGTGCTGGTGGCGCCGACCCAGAGCAGCTGGAAGCGCCAGTTGCGGCGCAGAGGTACGAGCGGGGGCCGGTCGCGGGCGGTCCCCGCGGCCGGCCCCGACCCGTCGTCCTGCCCCGGGGGCCCCGGGGGCACCTCGCGTGGTTCGGTCTCGGACTGGCTCATCTGCGCTCGGTCTCCCTGTCCTCGGAAGGGGCGGGGACCGCCCCGGCGGGCGCGTGCCCGTGGCGGCCGGACCGCGCCACCGTGGTGGCGCGCTCGGTCGCGTAGGTGTCGGTGAGGTACGCGTGGTGCTGCGCGGTCGTTCCTGGTTTCCCGGCGGGCAGGGCCCGAGCGGCTACGACCACAGGCACAGCGGGCCGCGCCCCGTGACCCCGATGAAGAAGGAGAGCGTGACGCGGCGGCCGGCGCCCTCGACGGGCTCCACGAGGTGGTAGTTGCGCGGGTCGAAGAACACGGCGTCGCCGAGGTCGGCGCGCATGACCGCGGCCGGCTCGCCCTCGACCAGCGAGCGTTCGTAGCCGTAGCCGTCCCGGCGCTGCTCGTCGCCCGGCCGCCAGCGGCGGCGGAAGGCGACGGCCTCGCCGCCCGCGGACGGCACCGACAGGTGGCAGTTGAAGGCGATCTGGGCGATCGGCGCCTGGTCCAGCACCCCGGCGAACTCCCGGATGACCTCGTCGAAGTGCATCCGGGCGCCGTTGTTGATCTCCCGGACGATGCCGGCGAACATGTCGCGGCCGTCGGAGGTGGCCGGCCGGACCTCGTCGCCCCAGGCCCGGGCCACCTCGGCCGCGGCGAGGGCCATGGGGTCGCCCCCGGCGAGCAGGGTCGAGCGGGCGCGGGCGGACTGGGCGGCGTACTCCCAGTACTCCTCGCGGAGCTTGCCGTCGCCGTAGAAGTCGTAGGCGACCGGGCCGAGTTTGGCGATCCGGGGCTGGACGAGCACTTCGTCGTAGGAGCCCATCTCGCAGGTCTCCAGGGCGTGCATGATCTCGTGGCACTGCGCGGGGTCGAAGAACCGCCTGATCCGTACGGAGCCGACGGATCCCGCGGCCAAGCACGTGATGTGGTGTTCCGTCAGGCGGTCGGCCACCTCGTTCGAGAACAGTTCGGGGATGGCGGGAGGGCTGGCGGGTGCGGTACTCACGGCTCGGGATGCTCCCTTCTGGAAGGGGCGGGCGTCGTCGCGGCTGCCGCGGCGGACGGCCCCATGGGCCCGCCTGGTGACTGCGGCGTCGGTGACAAGTTAGTCATGCCTGACAGGACGTGTCCAGCACCCGTGACAATTGGGTGAGGGGTTAATGACAAGTGATTCGCCCAGGTGAGCGTCCAAAGTCTGGACATCTGGCGGGTTGGCGTCCCTCTTCCCCGCGCTGGGCTGCGGATCTGCCCCAACCAAAGCCTTGACCGTTGTGTCAAAGAATCGATCGTCGGTTGTCATAATTTCTAGACGCATGATGCCAACCTGGTTATGGTGATGCCGGATCAGGATGTGCAGGGAGCTCGTGCGGCCGACCCCATGATGGAGTGACGAATGCCTGACGCCCGGGACCTGAAGCTGACCCAGGACTCCGTCTCCTCGGGGCCCGGCGCGGTCCCGGCGGGGCGCGGCGGAGCCGAGCGGCCGGTCGGCCCGACGACCCTCCCGGATCTGTTCCAGGCCCAGGTGCGCCGTACCCCCGACGCGCCCGCGCTGCTCACCGACGCCGGCGAGTGGTCGTACGCCCGGCTCGACGCCCGGGCGAACCGCCTGGCCCGGCTCCTGGTCGAGCACGGAGCCGGCCCCGAGTCCGTCGTCGCCGTGGCGGTGCCCCGCTCGGCGGAGTTGGTCGTCGCCCTGCTGGCGGTGCACAAGGCGGGCGCCGCCTACTTGCCGCTGGACACGGACTACCCGGCCGACCGGCTGGCGTTCATGCTGGCCGACGCCCGGCCCGTCTGCGTCCTGGCGACGAGCGGGGTGGCGCTGCCGGACACGCAGGCGCCGACGGTCCTGCTGGACGCACCCGGCCTGCTCGACGGCCGCGCCGACGACCCCCTGCCGCCCCGGGCGGTCCCCGCGAACCCGGCCTACGTGATCTACACCTCCGGGTCCACCGGGCGCCCCAAGGGCGTGCTGGTCCCGCACGAGGGGATCGTCAACCGACTGCTCTGGATGCAGGACGCGTACGCCCTGACCGCCCGCGACCGGGTGCTGCAGAAGACCCCGTCGAGCTTCGACGTCTCCGTCCAGGAGTTCTTCTGGCCGCTGATCACCGGCGCCGCCCTCGTGGTCGCCGCGCCCGGCGGGCACCGGGACCCCGCCTACCTCGCCCGGCTGATCCGCGAACGCCGGGTCACCGCCGTGCACTTCGTCCCCTCGATGCTCCAGGTCTTCCTGGCCGAGCCGGCCGCCGCCGCGTGCACCGGGCTGCGCCTGGTGCTGTGCAGCGGCGAGGGCCTGCCGGCCGCCCTGGCGGAGCGCTTCCACCGGGTGCTCGGCGGCGTCCGCCTGCACAACCTGTACGGCCCCACCGAGGCCTCCGTCGACGTCACCGCGGCCGAGTCCCGGCCCGGGGACGCGGCGGGCGCGGGCGGCCTCGTCCCCATCGGCCGACCCGTCTGGAACACCCGCCTGTACGTCCTGGACGCCGCGCTCACCCCCGTGGCGCCCGGCGAGGAGGGCGAGCTCCACCTGGCCGGGGTGCAGCTGGGCCGCGGCTACCTCGACCGCCCGGGCCTGACCGCGGAGCGGTTCGTCGCGGACCCGTTCGGGCCGCCCGGCACGCGGATGTACCGCACCGGTGACCTCGTACGGTGGAACGCCGACGGCGGTCTCGACTTCGTGGGCCGGGCCGACCAGCAGGTCAAGATCCGCGGCTTCCGCGTCGAACCGGGCGAGATCGAGGCGGAGTTGACGGCCGATCCGGCCGTCGGGCACGCGGCGGTCGTCGCCCGCGAGGACCGGCCGGGGGACCTGCGCCTGGTCGCCTACGTGGTGCCCGCGGCCGGCGCGGCGGCCGACCCGGACCGGATCCGACGGCGGCTGGCGGCCGTGCTGCCCGCGCACATGGTGCCGTCGGCGCTGCTGGTGCTGCCCGCGCTGCCGCTGACGCCGAACGGGAAGCTGGACCGCACGGCCCTGCCCGCCCCCGACTTCGCGGCCGCCGTCACGGACGAGGCGCCGCGCACCGAGCGGGAGGAGGTGCTGTGCGGCCTGTTCGCCGAGGTGCTGGGCCTGGACCGGGTCGGCGTCCACGACGACTTCTTCGACCTGGGCGGCCATTCGCTCCTGGCCACCCGGCTGGCGAACCGGATCCGGACCGTGCTCGGCGCGCAGCTGGCACTCTCCGCCCTCTTCGCGGCGCCGACGGTCGCCGGGGTCGCGGCCGCCCTGTCCCCGGACACCGCCGGCGAGCCGGCGCGCCCGGCGCCGCGACCGCGTCCCGAGCCCGACCGGCCCGCCGAACTCAGCTACGCCCAGCGGCGGTTGTGGTTCCTCGCCCAGATGGAGGGACCCACCGCGACCTACCACATCCCGCTCGCCCTGCGGCTGCGCGGGACCGTCGACGAGGCCGTGCTCGAGGCCGCCCTGGCCGACGTCGTGGCCCGCCACGAGAGCCTGCGGACCGTCTTCCGCGAGGTCGACGGCGAACCCGTCCAGGTGGTGCTGCCCGCCGAGGCGGCCGTCGCCGACCTGACCGTGGCCGACGTCGTCCCCGCCGAGCTGCCCGCCGCGGTGGCCGAGGCCTCCCGCCGCCCGTTCGACCTGGCCGAGGACCTGCCGCTGCGGGCCTGGCTGTTCCGGTCCGGCGACGGGGAGTCGGTGCTGCTGCTCGTCCTGCACCACATCGCCGGCGACGGCTGGTCGACGGAACCCCTCGCGCGCGATCTGGGCCTGGCCTACGTCGCCCGGTCGGGCGGCACCGCGCCGCACCCGGCCCCGCTGCCGGTGCAGTACGCCGACTACGCCCGCTGGCAGCACGGACTGCTCGGCGACCCCCAGGACCCCGACAGCCTGGCGGGCCGCCAACTCGCCTACTGGCGCGATGCCCTGGCCGGCATCCCGGAGGAGATCGAACTCCCCCGGGACCGGCCCCGGCCGGCCGCGCCGAGCCACCTCGCCGCCCGGGTGACCGTCGAGATCGACGCCACCCTGCACGGCAGGCTCCAGGCGCTCGCCCGGCAGTACGGGACCACCCTCTTCATGGCCGTGCAGGCGGGCCTGTCCGCGCTGCTCACCCGGCTCGGCGCGGGCACCGACATCCCCGTCGGCTCCGTGGTCGCGGGCCGCACCGACGAGGCCCTGGACGACCTGGTCGGGTTCTTCGTCAACACGCTGGTGCTGCGCACCGACACCTCCGGCAACCCGACCTTCGGCGAGCTGCTGGAGCGCGTACGGGCCACCAACCTGGCCGCCCAGGACCACCAGGACCTGCCCTTCGACCTGCTGGTCGAGGCCCTCAACCCGGTGCGCTCCCGCGCCCGGCACCCCCTCTTCCAGGTCGCCCTCGTCCTGCAGAACAACGCCTCGGCCCGCTTCGACCTCGGCGCCGGCGTCACCGTCCACGAGGACGAACCCCCGCTGACCGGAGCCAAGTTCGACCTCTGCCTCGAGCTCCGCGAACGCCACGGGGAGCGCGGCGAGCCGGCCGGCATCCGGGTCGACCTCGAGTACGCGGTGGACCTGTTCAACCGGAGCACGGTGCAGGCGCTTGCCGACCGGTTCGTCCGGCTCCTCACGGAGCTCGCGGCCCACCCCGAACTGCCCGTCGGACGCGCCGACGTCCTGGCCCCCGCCGAACGGGCCCGGGTCACCCGGGAGTGGAACGACACCGCGGCCCCGGTGGCCCGCGGCACCCTCCCGCAGGTCGTCGCGGCCCGCGTCGCCGAAACGCCCGACGCGCCGGCCGTGGTCGGCGGGCGGGAGCGGCTGACGTACCGGGAACTGGGCGGGCGGGCGGCGCGCCTGGCCCACCGGCTGCTCGCCGCGGGCGCGGGCGCCGAGGTCCCCGTGGCGGTGCGCATGGAGCGCTCCGAAGACGTGGTCGCCGTGTCCCTGGCCGTGGTCACGGCCGGCAGCGCGTACCTGCCGCTACCCGCCGCGTACCCCGCCGACCGGGTCGCGGCCGTCCTCCGGGACACCGGGGCGCGGATCCTGGTGGTGGACCCCGCCAACGCCTCCCACCCGGCGGCCGAGGCCGCCCGCGCGGCGGGCGCCGAGGTGGTCGTGGTCGACGGCGAGGAGGGCCTGGCGGGCCTGCCGCACGGCGCGCCGGCCGTGCCGGTCCAGCCCGACCGGCTGGCCTGCGTGCTGCACACCTCGGGCTCGACCGGCATGCCCAAGGGCGTGGCGATCACCCACGACAACATCGTGGCCTTCGCCGCCGACCAGGGCTGGCGCGACGGCTCCCAGGAGCGGGTGCTGCTGCACTCCGCGCACGCCTTCGACGCCTCGACGTACGAGCTGTGGGTGCCGCTGCTGACCGGCGGCTGCATCGTCGTCGCCCCGCCCGGACAGCTGGACACCGCGACGTACGCCCGCCTGATCACCGAGCACCGGGTGACCGGCGCGCTCCTGGTCACCTCGCTGTTCAACCTGCTCGCCGAGGAGATCCCCGAGACCGTCGGCGGCCTCGCCAAGGTGGTGTCGGGCGGCGAGGCGGCATCCGCCCACGCGATGCGCCGCGTGCTCGCGCACGCCGGCCCCGCCCTGCGGCTCCTGAACGTCTACGGACCCACCGAGTGCACCGTGCTCGCGACCGGGCGGCCGGTGGACGCCGAGGCCCTCGAAGGCGCGAGCGTCCCGCTCGGCACCCCCCGCAGCAACACCCGGGCCCTCGTCCTGGACCCGTACCTGCAGCCCGTCCCCGTAGGCGTCACCGGCGAGCTGTACGTCGCCGGCAGCGGCGTCTCCCGGGGCTACGTCAACCGGCCCGGTGTCACCGCCGAGCGGTTCGTGGCGGACCCGTACGGGGAGCCGGGGGAGCGGATGTACCGGACCGGCGACCTGGTCCGCTGGACCGCGGACGGCGAGCTCGACTTCGTGGCGCGGGCCGACGGGCAGGTCAAGATCCGCGGCTTCCGGATCGAACCCGGCGAGATCGAGGCCGCGTTGGCCGCCGACCCGACCCTCGCCCGGGCGGCCGTCATCGCCCGCGAGGACCGCCCGGGGGACAAGCGGCTCGCCGCGTACGTCGTCCCCGCGGCGGGCACGGCCGCGGACGCCCAGGCCGTCCGGCGGCGGCTGTCCGGCATCCTGCCGGAGTACATGGTGCCCTCGGCCGTGGTCGTGCTCGACGCGCTGCCGCTGACCCCGAACGGCAAGCTGGACCACCGGGCCCTGCCGGCGCCGGACCTCTCCGGCGAGGTCTCCGACGACGGCCCGCGCACCGAACAGGAGGAGGTGCTCCGCGGGCTGTTCGCCGAAGTGCTGGGCCTGGACCGGGTCGGCGTCCACGACGACTTCTTCGACCTCGGCGGCCACTCCCTGCTGGCCACCCGGCTGGTCAACCGGATCCGTGCGGTGCTGGGCGCCGAGCTCGGCGTCGGGGCGCTCTTCGAGACCCCCACGGTCGCGGGCGTCGCCGCCGCCGTGTCGCGCGGCCTGACCGGCGGGGACGCGCGCCCCGCCCTGCTGCCGCGCGCGGCGGTGGACGAGCCCGTCGGCCTGTCCTTCGCGCAGCGCCGGCTGTGGTTCCTGGCCCAGATGGAGGGGCCGAGCGCCACGTACAACGTGCCGCTGGCCCTGCGGCTGGGCGGCGCCGTGGACGAGGCCGTGCTGCGGGCCGCGCTGGCGGACGTCGTCGGGCGGCACGAGAGCCTGCGGACGGTGTTCCGCCAGGCCGGCGGCGAGCCCGTGCAGGTGGTGCTGCCCGCCGACGCCGTGACCGTGGACCTGACGGCTGCCGACGTGCCCGCCGACGAGCTGCCCGCCGCGGTGGCCGCCGCCTCCGCCCTCCCCTTCGACCTGGCCGCGGACCTGCCGCTGCGGGCCCGGCTGCTGCTGACCGGCCCGGACACGAGCACCCTGCTGCTGGTCCTGCACCACATCGCCGGCGACGGCTGGTCGCTGGCCCCGCTCGCCCGCGACCTGGGCGCGGCGTACGCGGCCCGGCTGGCCGGCACCGCGCCGCAGTGGCCGCCGCTGCCCGTCCAGTACGCCGACTACGCCCTGTGGCAGCGCGAACTGCTCGGCGACGAGGCGGACGCGGACTCCCTGGCCGGCCGCCAACTCGCCCACTGGCGCGAGGCGCTGGCCGGACTCCCCGAGGAACTGGAAGTGCCCCGGGACCGGCCCCGCCCCGCCGTGCCGACCCACCGGGTCGACGTCGTGCCCCTGGACGTCCCCGCGGACGTCCACCGGAGGCTGCGCGCGGTGGCCAGGGAGCACCGCGCCACCCTGTTCATGGCCGTCCAGACGGGACTGTCCGTCCTGCTCACCCGGCTCGGCGCGGGCACGGACGTCCCGCTGGGCTCGTTCGTCGCGGGCCGGGGCGACGACACCCTGAACGACCTGGTCGGGTTCTTCGTCAACACGCTGGTGCTGCGCACCGACACCTCCGGCGACCCGTCCTTCGGCGAGCTGCTGGAACGCGTGCGCACCGCCGACCTGGCCGCGTACGCCCACCAGGACCTGCCCTTCGACCGGCTGGTCGAGGCCCTCAACCCGCCCCGGTCCCGGTCCTGTCACCCGCTGTTCCAGATCGCGCTCGTGCAGCAGAACAACGCCGGGGCGCGGTTCACCCTCGGCGACGACGTCACCGTGCGCGGCGCCGAGACCCTGCTGACCGGTGCCCAGTTCGACCTGTGCCTGAACCTCGTGGAGCACTCCGCCGAGGACGGCACGCCGCAGGGGCTGCGCATCGAGTTCGAGTACGCCGTCGACCTCTTCGACCGCACCACGGTCGAGGGCCTGGCCGAGCGGTTCGCCCACCTGCTCGACCGCTTCTCGGCGGCGCCCGACCTGGCGATCGGCGCCGTCGACATCCTCACGCCGGCCGAGCGGGGGCTGGTGCTCGGCACCTGGAACGACACCGCCCGCCCGCTGCCCGACACGACCGTCCACGCGCTCGTCGAGGCCGCGGCGGCCCGCACCCCCGGGGCCACGGCCGTCGAGCACGGCGAGGTCCGGCTGAGCCACCGGGAGCTGGCCGGTGCGGCCGCGCACCTGGCCGCGGCCCTGCGGGCGCGGGGCGCCGGCGTGGGCGACGTGGTCGCGCTCGTCCTGGAGCCGTCCGCGGACCTGGTGGTCGCGGTGTGCGCCGCCCTGCGGGCGGGGGCCGCGTTCCTGCCCCTGGACCCGAAGCTGCCGGCGGGCCGGATCGGCACGATCCTCGACGACGTCGCGCCCGCGGTGGTCCTGACCCCGCGGGCTCCGTCCGGCCCGCTGGCCGAGGTACTCGCCGGCCGGAACGTACTTCGCCTCGACGACCTTCCCGCGGCCGACGACGAGCAGCAGGACCGGCCCGCCCGGGTCCGCGGCGACGACCTGGCCTGCGCCTTCTACACCTCCGGCTCGACCGGCCGCCCCAAGGGCGTCATGTTCACCCAGCGCGGCCTGCTCAACTACACGCTGACCATGCTCGACGCCTTCGCGCTCACCCCGGCCGACCGCATCCTGCAGGTCGCCTCGCCCGGCTTCGACGTCCTCGTCGAGGAGCTGCTGCCGACCCTCGCCGCGGGCGCGGCCGTCGTCGTCCCCGCCGAACCCGTGCTCGAACCCGGCGCCGACCTCGCCGGATACGTCGAGCGGCACCGCATCACCGGCCTCGAACTCACCACCGCCTACTGGCTGGAGTGGGCCCACGAGCTGCACACCACCGGCCGGCGACTGCCCGACTCCTTCCGCTTCGTGGCCATGGGCGGCGAGCGGATCCTGCCCGACCGGCTGCGCATGTGGGAGGAGCAGCCGACCCGACTGGTGCACGTCTACGGCCTGACCGAGGTCTCGTGCACCTCCACCACCGCCCGGCTCGGCTCCGCGGCCGGCCGTGCGGACGCCTTCGCCGCACCCATCGGCGCCCCGCTGTGGAACACCCGCGCGTACGTCCTGGACGGCCGGCTCCAGCCGGTCCCGGTCGGCGTCGCGGGCGAGCTGTACCTGGCCGGCGAGGGCCTGGCCCGCGGCTACGTCCGCCGGCCCGACCTGACCGCCGGGCGGTTCCTGGCCGACCCCTTCGGGCCCGCCGGCAGCCGCATGTACCGCACCGGCGACCTGGTGCGCTGGACCCCGGACGGGGAGCTGGACTTCGTCGGCCGGGCCGACGAGCAGGTGAAGATCCGCGGCTTCCGCGTCGAACTCGGCGAGATCGAGACGGCGCTCGCGGCCGACCCCGCCCTGGCCCAGGTCAAGGCCGTCGTACGGGAGGACCGGCCGGGCGACAGGCGGCTGGTCGCGTACGTCGTCCCCGCCGACGGGGCCGTCGCCGACCCGGAGCGGATCCGGCGCGGGCTGTCCGGCGTGCTGCCCGACTACATGGTGCCCTCGGCCGTGGTCGTGCTGGACGCCCTGCCGCTGACGCCGAACGGCAAGCTGGACCGCGCGGCGCTGCCCGTCCCCGACCTGCCGGGCGCCGGCACCGGCGAGGCCCCCCGGACCCCGCAGGAGGAGATCCTGTGCGGGGTGTTCGCCGAGGTCCTCGGCCTGGAATCGGTCGGCGTCCACGACGACTTCTTCGACCTGGGCGGCCACTCCCTGCTGGCGACCCGGCTGGTCAACCGCATCCGCGCCGTGCTGGGCGTGGACCTGGGGGTCGGCGCGCTGTTCGAGGCGCCGACGGCGGCCGGGGTGGCGGCCCTGGCGGCGCGCGGTGCCGCCGGCGGGCGGCGGCCGGCCCTGCGCGCCCGCGAGGAGCGGGACCGGCCCGTCGAGCTGTCCTTCGCGCAGCGCCGGCTGTGGTTCCTGGCGCAGGTCGAGGGGCCGAGCACGGCCTACCACATCCCGCTGGCCCTGCGGCTGAGCGGCCCGGTCGACGCGACCGCCCTGCGCGCCGCCCTGGCGGACGTGGTGGAGCGGCACGAGAGCCTGCGGACCGTGGTGCGGGAGGTGGACGGGGAGCCGGTGCAGGTGGTCCGCCCCGCCGCCGAGGCCGCCGCGCAGCTCACCGTCTCCTTCGTCGCCCCGCACGCGCTGCGCGAGGCCGTCACGGCCGCCTCCCTGCGCACGTTCGACCTGGCCGAGGACCTGCCGCTGCGGGCCTGGCTGTTCCGGTCCGGTGCCCAGGAGTCGGTGCTGCTGCTCGTCCTGCACCACATCGCCGGCGACGGCTGGTCGATGGAGCCCCTGGGCCGCGACCTGGCCGCCGCCTACGCGGCCCGGGCGGGCGGCGGCGCGCCCGACCCGGCCCCGCTGCCGGTCCAGTACGCCGACTACGCGCGCTGGCAGCGCGAGCTGCTCGGCGACGTCCGCGACCCGGACACCCTCGCCGGGCGGCAACTGGCCTACTGGCGCGGGGCGCTGGCCGGCGTACCGGAGGAACTGGAGCTGCCCCGGGACCGGCCCCGGCCCGCCGTGCCGAGCCACCGCGGCGACTCGGTGGCCGTACGGATCCCCGCCGACACCCACCGCCGCCTGGTCGCCGTGGCCCGGCAGTACGGATCCACGGTGTTCATGGCCGTGCAGGCCGGCCTGTCGGTGCTGCTGACCCGGCTGGGCGCCGGCACCGACATCCCGCTCGGCTCCGCCGTCGCGGGCCGCACCGACGAGGCCCTCGACGACCTGGTCGGGTTCTTCGTCAACACGCTGGTGCTGCGCACCGACACGTCCGGCAACCCGACCTTCGGCGAGCTGCTGGAGCGGGTACGGGCCACCGACCTGGCGGCCTACGCGCACCAGGACCTGCCCTTCGACGTCCTGGTCGAGGCGCTCAACCCGGCCCGCTCGCGCGCCCGGCACCCCCTCTTCCAGGTCGCGCTGGCCTACCGCGACACGGCCGACATCCGGTTCGGCGTCGACGGGCTGAAGTCGGAGGCGCTGCCCCCCGAGTTCCCCGTCGCCAAGTTCGACCTGACCTTCGACGTCGCGGAGCACCGGGCCGAGGACGGCAGCCCCGGCGGCATCGACGTCAGCCTCGACTACGCAGTCGACCTGTACGACCGTACGACCGCCCAGGGGCTGGCGGACCGCTTCGGGAGGCTGCTGGCGGAGCTCGTGGCCCACCCCGAACGGCCCGTCGGCAGCGGAGACGTCCTCACCCCCGCCGAGCGCGAGCTCGTCATGGGCACGTGGAACGACACCGCGGTCCCGGTGGCCCGCGGAACGGTGCCCGGGGTGTTCGCGGCCCGGGTCGCCGAGGCCCCGGACGCGGTGGCGGTGACCGGCGACCGGGAGCAGCTCACCTACCGGGAGCTGGACGAACGGGCCGACCGCCTGGCCCACCGGCTGCTCGCCGCGGGCGCCGGCCCCGAATCCGCGGTGGCGGTGCGCATGGAACGCTCCACCGACGTGGTGGTGGTCTCGCTGGCCGCGGTCAAGGCCGGTGCCGCCTACCTGCCGCTGCCGGCGGGCTACCCGGCCGACCGGGTCGCGGCCGTCCTGCGCGACACGGGGGCGCGGGTCCTGGTCGTCGACCCGGCGAACGCCTCCCACCCGGCGGCCGGGGCGGCCCGGGCGGGCCGCACCGAGGTGGTCGTCGTGGCCGGCGAGGAGGGCCTGGCCGGCCTGCCGGAGGGCGCCCCGGCGGTTCGTCTCGACCCCGACCGGCTGGCCTGCGTGCTGCACACCTCGGGCTCGACCGGCATGCCCAAGGGCGTGGCGATCACCCACGACAACATCGTGGCCTTCGCCGCCGACCGGGCCTGGCGGGACGGCTCCCAGGAGCGGGTGCTGCTGCACTCGGCGCACGCCTTCGACGCCTCGACGTACGAGCTGTGGGTGCCGCTGCTGACCGGCGGCCGGATCGTGGTCGCCCCGCCGGGACGGCTCGACACGGCGACGTACGCCCGCCTGATCGGCGAGTACCGGGTGACGGGCGCCGTGATCACCACCTCGCTGTTCAACCTGCTCGCCGAGGAGATCCCGGAGTCCCTGGGCCGCCTGCAGCGGATCGTGACGGGCGGCGAGGCCGCCTCGCCGCACGCCCTGCGCCGCGCCCTGACCCACAACCCGGCCCTCAAGCTCATGAACGTGTGCGGGCCCACCGAGTGCACCGTGCTCGCCTCCTGGACCGAGGTGACGCCCGAGGCGCTGGCCGGGGCCACCGTGCCGATCGGCCGCCCCCGGGACAACACCCGGCTGCTCGTCCTGGACCCGTACCTCCAGCCGGTCCCCGTAGGCGTCACCGGCGAGCTGTACGTCGCCGGCAGCGGCGTGTCCCGGGGCTACCTGAACCGGCCCGGGATGACGGCCGAGAAGTTCCCGGCGAACCCGTACGGGAAGCCGGGGGAGCGGATGTACCGGACCGGCGACCTGGTCCGCTGGACCCCGGACGGCGAACTGGACTTCGTCTCCCGGGCCGACGGGCAGGTCAAGATCCGCGGCTTCCGCGTCGAACTCGGCGAGATCGAGGCCGCGTTGGCCGCCGACCCGGCCCTCGCCCGGGCGGCCGTCATCGCCCGCGAGGACCGCCCGGGGGAGAAGCGCCTGGTCGGTTACGCCGTCCCGGCCCCCGGCGCCCGCCCCGACCCGGACGCCCTGGTGCGACGACTGGCCGAAGCCCTGCCCGAGTACATGGTGCCCGCGGCCGTCGTCCTGCTCGACGCCCTGCCGCTCACGCCCAACGGCAAGCTCGACCGCGACGCGCTCCCCGCCCCGGAGGCCAGGGCCGCGGGCTCCGGCTCCGCCGGCCCGCGCACCCCGCAGGAGGAGATCCTGTGCGGGCTCTTCGCCGACGCCCTCGGCCTGGACGCGGTGGGCGTGCACGACAACTTCTTCCACCTCGGCGGCCACTCCCTGCTCGCCATCCGGCTGGCCAACCGCGTCCGCGCGGTGTTCGGCGTGGAGCTGGCGGTCGGCGCCGTCTTCGAGGCACCCACGGTCGCGGCCGTCGCGGCCCTGCTGGCCGCCGGCCCGGACCGGGCCGACGCCCCGGACGCCTCGGGCGCGGCCGCCCCGAGACCCGCCGACGGCGCGCCGGGGACACCCCGGCGCACCCCGAGACCGCGCCCGGTCCTGCGGCCGCGGGACCGGGGCTGACCGGCCCCGCACGCCACCGTCCCCGTCCACCACCCGCACGCCACCGTCCCCGTCCCCCATCCCCGTCCCAGTCCGCGCCCCCGACCCGCTCCCGAGGCCACCTTCCCCAGGAGACAGATCCGATGACGGTCCCGCTTTCCTACGCCCAGCAGCGGCTGTGGTTCCTCCACCGGCTCGAAGGCCCGAGCCCCACCTACAACCTGCCCCTGGCGCTGCGGCTGACCGGCCATCTGGACCGCGAGGCCCTCGAGGCCGCGCTCGACGACGTCGTCGGCCGGCACGAGGTCCTGCGCACCCTGTACCGGGAGGCGGACGACGGACCCACCCAGGTGGTCCTCGACCCCGACGCGGGCCGGCCCGCGACCCTCCGGATCGAGGTGGCCGGGGAGGCGGAGCTGGCCACCGCCCTGGCCGGGGCCGCCGGGCACTGCTTCGACCTCGCCACCGAACTCCCCTTCAAGCCCTGGCTGTTCGCGCTCGGGCCGCAGGAGCACGTGGTGCTGCTGCTCATGCACCACATCGCCGCCGACGGCTGGTCGATGGGCCCGCTGGCCCGCGACCTCGCCACCGCCTACGCGGCCCGCCGGGAGGGCCGTACGCCCGACTGGACCCCGCTGCCCGTCCAGTACGCCGACTACGCCCTGTGGCAGCGCGAGCTGCTCGGCGACGAGGAGGACCCCGACAGCCTCGCCACCGCCCAACTCGCCCACTGGCGGGAGGCGCTGGCCGGCCTGCCCGAGGAACTGGCGCTGCCCACCGACCGGCCCCGGCCGCCGGTGTTCGGCCACCGCGGCAGCACCGTCACGTTCGAGGTGGCGGCCGACTCCCACCGCCAGCTCCTCGCCCTCGGACGGCAGACCGGGGCCACCCTGGCCATGGCCCTCCAGGCCGTGGTGGCCGTCCTGCTGACCCGGCTCGGGGCCGGGACCGACGTCCCGCTGGGCACCGCGGTCGCCGGACGCACCGACGAGGCCCTCGACGACCTCGTCGGCTTCTTCGCCAACACCCTCGTCATCCGGGCCGACACCGCCGGCGACCCCACCTTCCGCGGGCTCCTCGGCCAGGTCCGGGACACCGCCGTGGCGGCCCTCGACCACCAGGACCTGCCCTTCGACCGGCTGGTCGAGGCGCTCAACCCGGCCCGCTCCCTCTCCCGCCACCCGCTGTTCCAGACGATGGTCGCGGTACGCGGCGACCAGCTCGCCGACTTCGCCTTCGGGGACCTGCGCGTCGAGGCCGTGGACATCCCCTCCCGCATCGCGCAGTTCGACCTGTCCGTCACCTTCGACGAGAAGTACGCCGCGGACGGCACGCCCGGCGGCCTCGCGGGGTCCCTCGAGTACAGCACCGACCTGTGGGACGAGGACTCCGCCCGGGCCGTGGCCCGGCGGCTGGCCGCCCTGTGCGCCGCGGTCGCCGCCGAGCCCGACACCGGGGTCAGCCGTGCCGACCTGCTCACCGAGGCGGAGCGCACCGGCATCCTGCGCGACGGCCACGGACCCGCCGCCGACCACGCCCCCACGACCGTCACCGAGCTGTTCCGCGCCCAGGCCCGGCGCACCCCGGACGCGGTGGCCGTGGCGTTCGACGGCACCACCGTCGACTACCGGGAACTCGACGCACGGGCCGAGGCCCTGGCCCGTCGGCTGCTCGCCCACGGGGTGGCGCCGGAGGCCCGCGTCGCCGTCCTCCAGGAGCGCTCCGCCGACCTGGTCGTCTCCCTCCTCGCGGTGCTCAAGGCCGGCGCGGTCTACGCGCCGCTGGACGTCCGCGCCCCGGCCGGCCGGATGGCGGCGGTGCTCGCCGACACCGGGGCGCCGCTGCTGCTGACCGACCGGGCCATGCGCGACCACGAGTTCGTCACCGCGCTGCCCGCCGGCTTCCCGGTCCTCGTCGTCGACGAGCCCGTCGCCCCGGACGGGTCCGCCGCGGCGGACGCCACCGCCGACCCGTACGACCCCACCGCGGCACCGCTGCCCGAGGTCCACCCCGAGCAGCTCGCCTACGTGATGTACACCTCCGGATCCACCGGCACGCCCAAGGGCATCGGCATCACCCACCACGACGTGGCGGCCTTCGCCCTGGACCACTGCTGGCGCGGCACCGAGCACCGCGTCCTCCTGCACGCCCCGGTCGCCTTCGACGCCTCCACGTACGAGCTGTGGGTGCCGCTGCTGACCGGCGGCCGCGTCGTCGTCGCCCCGCCCGGCGACCTCGACACCCACCGGCTCGCCGGCATCGTCCGCGACCAGGAGCTCACCAGCGTCCTGCTGACCGCCGGCCTCTTCCGGGTCGTCGCCGAGGAGGACCCGGAGGTCTTCGCCGGCCTCGACGAGGTGCTCACCGGCGGCGACGTGATCCCGCTCCACGCGGTGCGCCGGGTCCTCGACAGCTGCCCCGGCACGGCGGTCAGGGCCACCTACGGACCCACCGAGACCACCCTGTTCGCCACCCAGGTCGTGCTCGGGCCGCACGACGAACTCGACCGCACCGTCCCCATGGGCCGCCCGATGGACGGCATGCGCACCTACGTCCTGGACGCCGCCCTGGAACTCGTACCGCCCGGTGTGACCGGCGAGCTGTACGTGGCGGGCGCCGGCCTGGCCCGCGGCTACCTCCGCCGCACGGGCCTGACCTCCGCCCGGTTCGTGGCCGACCCGTACGGCCCGCCCGGCTCGCGCATGTACCGCACCGGCGACCTGGTCCGCCTCACCCGGGACGGCCTGCTGGACTTCGTCGGCCGGGCCGACGAGCAGGTCAAGATCCGCGGCTTCCGCGTCGAGCCCGGCGAGATCGAGGCGGTCCTCTCGGCCCCCGCCGACCTGGCCCAGACCGCCGTCGTGGTCCGCGAGGACACCCCCGGCGACAAGCGCCTCGTGGCGTACGTCGTCCCCGCGCCCGGCACCGCCGCCCCCGAGCCGGAGGCGCTGCGCGAGCGGGCCGCCGCCGCGCTGCCCGACTACATGGTCCCCGACGCCGTCGTCCTCCTCGACGCCCTGCCGCTCACCCCGAACGGCAAGCTCGACCGGCGCGCCCTGCCCGCGCCGGGCGCCGGCGCCACCGGCACGGCGCGGGCCCCGCGGACCCCGCGCGAACGCGTCCTGTGCGAGATCTTCGAGGAGGTGCTGGGCCGCTCCCCGGTCGGCATCGACGACCGGTTCTTCGACCTCGGCGGACACTCCCTGCTCGGCATCCGGGTGATCAGCCGGATCCGGCACGCGCTGGGCGCCGAACTCAGCATCCGCGACCTCTTCGAGGCACCCACCGTCGCCGCCCTCGCGGCCCGCAGCGAGCAGTCGGCCGCCACCGGCGCCGCCCGGCCGCTGGCCGCGCGCACCCGCCGCCCCGAGGGGCTGCCGCTCTCCCACGCCCAGCAGCGGCTGTGGTTCCTGCACCGCCTCGAAGGCCCCAGCGCCGTCTACAACCTGCCCCTCATGCTGCGGCTGACCGGCCCGCTCGACCGCGCCGCCCTGGAAGCGGCACTGGCGGACGTCGTCGGCCGCCACGAGGTCCTGCGCACCGTGCTGCGCGAGGTCGACGGCGAACCCCGCCAGATCATCCTGGAGACCGCACACATCGGCACGGTCTTCCGCCCGGTCTCCCCGGACGCGCTGAAGGACGAGGCGGAACGCGCCGCCGGCCGGCCCTTCGACCTCGCCGCCGACCTGCCGCTGCGGGCCTGGCTGTTCGGCCTGGGCCCCGAGGAGCACGCCCTGCTGCTGGTGCTCCACCACATCGCCGCCGACGGCTGGTCGATGGGCCCGCTGGCCCGCGACCTCGCCACCGCCTACGCGGCCCGCCGGGAGGGCCGTACGCCCGACTGGACCCCGCTGCCCGTCCAGTACGCCGACTACGCCGTCTGGCAGCGCGAGCTGCTCGGCGACGAGCGGGACCCGGACAGCGTCGCCGGCCGCCAACTCGCCCACTGGCGCGAGGCCCTCGCCGGCGCCCCCGAGGAACTCGAGCTGCCCACCGACCGCCCCCGCCCGGCCGTGCCCAGCCACCGCGGCGACTCGGTGCCGCTGGAGGTCTCCGCGGACACCCACAAGCGGCTCCTCGCCCTGGCCCGGGACAACCAGGCCACCCTCTTCATGGCGGTCCAGGCCGCCCTCGCCGCGCTGCTGACCAGGATCGGGGCCGGCACCGACATCACCATCGGCTCCGCCGTCGCCGGCCGCGGCGACGAGGCCCTCGACGACCTGGTCGGCTTCTTCGTCAACTCGGTCGTGCTGCGCACCGACACCTCCGGCGCCCCCTCCTTCCGGGAGCTGCTGCACCGGGTCCGGGACACCGACCTGGCCGCGTACGCCCACCAGGACCTGCCCTTCGACCGGCTGGTCGAGGCCCTCAACCCGGCCCGGTCGCTGTCGCGCAACCCGCTCTTCCAGACCACCCTCATCCTGCACAACCAGAACGCCGAGGCACCCATGGCCGGGCTGGACGTGCGGCACGAGGCGGTCGGGGCGTACGTCGCGCAGTTCGACCTCCAGTTCCACCTCGACGAGCGCTACGACGCGGACGGCTCGGCCGCCGGCCTCCAGGGCGGCATCATGTACAGCACCGACCTGTTCGACCGGGAGACCGCGCGGGCGCTCGCCGACCGGCTGGTCCGCTTCCTCGACGTCGTCACCGAGGACCCCGGACTGCCCGTCACCGCGGCCGACGTGCTCTCGGACCAGGAGCGCGAGCTGGTGCTGCGGACCTGGAGCGGTCCCCGCCGGGCGGTGCCCGACCGGTCGCTCGCCCGCCTCTTCGAGACGGTGGCGGCCGAGCACCCCGACGCGCCGGCCGTCCGGGCGGACGGCACGACCCTGACGTACGCGGAACTCGACGTCCGCGCCAACCGCCTCGCGCACCGGCTGGCGGCGCTGGGCACCGGCCCCGAGCGGACCGTGGCCACCCTGCTGGAGCGCTCGCCCGCGGTGGTGGTCGCGACCCTGGCCGTGGTGAAGGCGGGCGGCACGTACGCACCGCTGTCCGCCGGCTACCCCCTCGACCGGCTCACCTACGTCATGGCCGGCACCCGGGCCTCCGTCCTCGTCGTCGACGCCGCCACCCGCGACCACGAACTCGTCGCGCAGGCCCGCCGGGAGGGCACCGAGATCGTCGACCTGACCGACCCGTCCCTGGACGCCGAGCCGGCCACCGCACCCGACGTCGCCGTCCACCCCGACCAACTCGCCTACGTCATCTACACCTCCGGCTCGACCGGCGCCCCCAAGGGCGTGGGCGTCACCCAGCGCAACGTCGCCGACCTCGCGGCCGACGGCTGCTGGCACGGCGGCGCCCAGCAGCGGGTGCTCATGCACGCGCCGCACGCCTTCGACGCCTCGACGTACGAACTGTGGGTGCCGCTGCTGACCGGCGGCACGGTCGTGGTCGCGCCCGAAGGGTCCCTGGACACCCGCGAGTACGCCCGGATCATCGCCGAACACCGCGTGACCGCCGCCCTGTTCACCCCCGTGCTGTTCAACCTCATGACGGAGGAGGAGCCCGGGGCCCTCGCGACCATGCGGCAGGTGTGGACGGGCGGCGACAACGTGCCCGTCGGCGCCGTGCAGCGGGCCGTCGACCGGTGCCCCGACACCGAGATCGTGGCCACCTACGGGCCGACCGAGACCTCGGTGATCTGCTCCTGGTTCCCCATGCGCGCCCCGCACCGCGTCGGCCGCTCCGTGCCCATCGGCCGCGCCATGGACAACACCCGCCTGTACGTGCTCGACGAGCGGCTCGCCCCGGTGCCGCCGGGCGTCCCGGGCGAGCTGTACATCGGCGGACCGGGCCTGGCCCGCGGCTACCTCGGCCGGCCCGACCTGACCGCGGGGCGGTTCGTCGCCGACCCGTTCACCGACGAGCCCGGCGCCCGGATGTACCGCAGCGGCGACATCGTCAAGTGGGCCGGCGACGGCCTGCTCGACTTCGTCGGCCGGGCCGACGGCCAGGTCAAGGTCCGCGGCTTCCGCATCGAACTCGGCGAGGTCGAGGCGGCCCTGGCGAAGGACCCGGCGCTCGTCCAGGTCGCGGCCGTGGTCCGCGAGGACCGCCCCGGCGACCGGCGCCTGACCGGCTACCTCGTCCCCGCCCAGGGCACCGCGGTGGACACCGCGGCGATCCGGGAGTCCCTGGCGGCCGCGCTGCCCGAATACATGATCCCCTCGGCGTTCGTCGTACTCGACGCCCTGCCGCAGACGCCCAACGGCAAGCTCGACCGCAAGGCGCTGCCCGCGCCCACCGCGGCCGGCCCGACGGCCGGCCGGGAGCCGCGCACGCCCACCGAGCGGCTGCTGTGCGGCCTGTTCGCCGCCGTGCTGGGGCTCGAACGGGTCGGCGTCGACGACAACTTCTTCGACCTCGGCGGCCACTCCCTGCTCGCCACCCGGCTGGTCAACCGGATCCGGGACGCCCTCGACGCGGACCTGGCGGTCGGCACCCTGTTCGCCGCCCCCACGGTGGCCGCGCTCGCCGCCGCCGTCGGCGCGGGCACGGCGGCCGCCGCCCCCGGGAGCGAGGGCGACGGCGCCCTGGAGACCGTCCTGCCGCTGCGGCCCTCCGGCGGCGGCACCCCGCTGTTCTGCATCCACCCCGGCGGCGGGATGGGCTGGTGCTACGCCGGCCTCACCCGCTTCGTCGACCCCGACACCCCGGTCTACGCCTTCCAGTCCCGCGGCCTGGCCCGGCCCGTCACCCTGCCCGACAGCGTTCCGGAGATCGCCGCCGACTACCTCGCGGAGATCCGCCGCATCCAGCCGCACGGCCCGTACCGGCTGCTCGGCTGGTCGTTCGGCGGCGCGGTCGCCCACGCCGTCGCCACCGACCTGCAGGACGCCGGCGAGGAGGTCGCCCTGCTGGCCCTCCTCGACGGCTATCCCGGCGGCTCCAACGGCGAGTACGAGGTGATGGACGCCCGGGACGTGCTGCGGCTCGCCTTCGACGGCGTCGACGTCCTCGAAGGCACCGCCGACGAGGACGGCACCGTGACGCCCGCCCGCGTCCTGGAGCTCCTGCGCGCCCACGACAGCATCCTGTCCGGACTCGACGAACGGGCCGTGGCCGCACTGATGGAGGTCACGGTCAACAACGTCCGCCTGATGAAGGAGTTCGCCCCGCGCCGGTACGACGGCCCCGTCGTCCTCTTCCAGGCCGGACGCGAGCGCCACCTCTCCCCGGAGACGGCGGCCGCCCTGTGGACCCCCTGGGTCGGCGCGCTGGAGCACCACGTCGTGGACTGCGGCCACGCCGACATGACCCGGCCCGGGGCCCTCTCGGAGATCGCCCCCGTCCTCGTGCGCCACCTCGCCGGGGCCGCCGGCGCGGACCCGGTCCCGCCCGCCGCCGGTGGGTGAGCCCGGGCCCGACCGTCCCGCCCCGCCGCCGGGCCCCGGCCCGCGCACCGCAGCCGTCCGACCACACCCGCACGCCACCAACCGACCGGAGGCACCACCCATGTCCCGCCGGGAACCCATCACCGCCCCCGACACCGGGGGCACCGACCGCGCCTCCGCCACCGACGCGCAGCCGGCCGGCCCGCCCGGGGCCCACCGGTACCGCCTGAGCCCGGCCGAGTCGGCCCAGGCGCACGACCTCGCCGTCGCACTGGCCGGCGAGTACGGCCGGGTCGACCACCCGGCCTTCCTCGCCGACGTCTCCGTCATCGCCCACGACCTGCCCCGCGGCCTGCGACTGGCCGTCAACCGGGCCCGCCTCGACGACCGCAAGCACGGCCTGGTGGTCTCCGGCAACCCGGTGGACCAGGACGTGCTCGGCCCGACCCCGTCCCGCTGGCAGGAGGCCGACACCTGCGCGAGCCGGGCCCACAGCTTCCTGATCATGCTGTACGGCTCGCTCCTGGGCGAGGTCATCGCCTGGGCCACCCAGCAGGACGGGCGCCTGGTCACCGACGTCGTCCCCACCCCGGGGATGGAGGAGAGCCTGGTCAGCTCCAGCAGCAGCAAGGAGCTGGGCTGGCACACCGAGGACGCCTTCTCCCCGTACCGCGCCGACTACGTGGGGCTGCTCTGCCTGCGCAGCCCCGAGCTGACCGCCACCACCCTCGGCCACCTCGACCCGGCGGCGATGCCCGCCGAGGTGATGGAGGTGCTGAACCAGCCCCGCTTCCACATCGTCCCGGACGCGTCCCACGACGCGCTCCTCAACTCCGCCGCGGCCGCCGACGGGCGCGCCGAAGCCTTCCGCCGCCTCGACGAGGTGCGCCGCCGACCCCCGCTGATACCGCTGGTCACCGGCCACCCCGACGCGCCCGTGCTGCGCATCGACAGCGACTACGTCGCCCCGGGGGAGGGGGACGAGGCCGCCGCGTACGCGCTGAAGTGGCTGGTCGACCACCTCGACGGACACCTCTACGACTTCCCGCTGGCCCCCGGCGACATGGGCTTCATCGACAATCGGAACGTGGTCCACGGCCGCCGTCCCTTCCGCCCCCGCTACGACGGGACCGACCGCTGGCTCAAGCGGATCAACGTCGTCGTCGACTTCCGGCGCACCCGTCCGGGCCGCGCGGACACCGCCACCCGAGTGATCGGCTGAAGCCCATGACCTTCTCCGCGCCGGACCCCCGGCCCACCGCCCCCGACCGGCCCACCGCCGCCGACCTCCCGGCGCTCGGCGACATCGAGCCGGCGCTGCTCGAGGACTGGTTCCGCACCCGCTACTTCGACGCCCGCACCGACATCTCCAGCTCCGGCGCGCAGAACTACACGCTGGGCCGGCTGCGCGCCGTCCTCGGCATCGAGTCCGGCGAGCTCGACGCGCTGATGTTCCGCGACAGCCCCTCGCTCGGCTGCGACCCGCTGCGCGAGGCGGTCGCCGCGCGCTACGCCCCCGGCCGCACCGAGCGGGTGATGATCACCCACGGCTCGACCGAGGCCATCTTCCTGGCGCTCTCGGCGATCGTCCGCCCGGGCGACGAGGTCGTGGTCCTGCGGCCGGTGTACCAGTCGCTGTCGTCGGTGGCCGCCGCCCTCGGCGCCACGCTCAGGGTCTGGGAGCTGCGCCCCGAGGACGGGTTCGTCCCGGACGTCTCCCGGTTGCGGGAGCTGACCGGGCCGCGCACGCGGGCCGTCGTGGTGAACTTCCCGCACAACCCGACCGGCACCATGCCGGACGAGGACGGCTACCGGGAGCTGCTGTCCCACGTGGACTCCCTGGGCTGCTACCTGCTGTGGGACGCGGCCTTCGCCGACCTCGCGTACGACCGCGACCCGCTGCCGGACCCGTCGGCGGTCCTCGACCGCTGCGTCTCCTTCGGCACGCTGTCCAAGTCCTACGGCCTGCCGGGGCTGCGCATCGGCTGGTGCCTGGCACCGCCCGAGGTGCTCACGGCGATGGTCCGGCTGCGCGACTACGTGAGCATCAGCACCTCGCCGCTCAACGAGTTGATCGCCACCCGCGTCCTGCAGCGGGCCGACCGCGTCCTGCGGCCGCTGCGCGAACAGGCCGTCCGCAACCGGGCGTTGCTCACCGCCTGGGCGGCGGAGCACCCGGGTCTGGTGGACCTGCCGGTGCCGCGGGGCGGGGTCAGCGCGTTCCCGCTGTTCCCCGGCGTGCCCGACATGACGCCGGTGTGCGAGCGGCTGCTCGCCGAGGACGGCGTCCTGGTCGTCCCGGGCGCCTGCTTCGGGCACCCCGGCCGGCTGCGCATCGGCTTCGGCGGGCCCACCGACGAGCTCCGGGACGGGCTCGACGCCGTCGTCCGGGCCGTGGAGAAGACCCTGGCCGAGTCGCCCGATCGGGGTACTGCGACGGGCGGGGCGGTGCCCGGAACCCCCATGACATAGGCTGTCGGCCGCGATGACAGCTGCGGCACGGAAAGCGGCGAGACGATGAACTACCTGGCGCAGCCGGCGTTCGGCCAGCTGGTGGCACGGCTTCGGCGTGAGAAGGGCCTCTCCCAGGCGGACATCGCCGGCGACGGGGTCTCCTCCAGCTATGTCTCGCGCCTGGAGTCGGGGCACCGCGCACCGACGGCCCAGGCCGTCCGGCACCTGTCGGTGCGCCTCGACGTCCCCGAGGACACCTTCCTGGCCCGCTCGCCGCAGCTGGTCCCCGTGCTGCTGGCCGAAGGGGTGGCCGCCCTCGAGGACGGCCGGACCGCGGCGGCCGTGACCGCGCTGACCGCCGCGGCCGAGGAGGCCGGGGACGTCGCACCCGAGTCGCTCTGGCAGGTGCTGTGGCACCTGGCCCGGGCCCACGAGCGGCGGGGCGAGCAGGCCGAGCGGCAGCGGGCGCTCGACGGCCTGCTCGCCGTGGCCGAGACCCTCGACTCGCCCGCCCTGCAGCTGAAGGCCCTGGTCCAGCTCGCCGGTCGGGCCCACGAGGCCGGCGACTCCGACGGGGCGCTCGGGCTCGCCGGGCGCGCGCACGCGCTGCACGGCCGCCATCCGCAGCTCCCCGCCGCCGACGGGGCCCGGGCCCTGCTGGTGCTCGCGGCGGCCGAGGCCGAGGCGGGCCGGCTCTCCGACGCCCAGCGCCACGTCGAACTGGCCCTGGCGGTCCCGGCGGAGGAGCTGGGACCGCTTCGTGCCGAAGTACTGGCCGCCGCCGCGGCGGTGGCGGTCCGGCAGGGCGCAGCGGAGCGGGGGCTGGCCCTGCTCGAGGAGGCGCTGTCCGGCACGGACCGCAAGGACGGCCCGCTGCTGTGGGGCCGACTGCGGCTCGCCGCGGTCCCGCTGGCGCTGCGCGTCCACGGGACGGCCGCGCCCCACGCCGAGGAGTGGTGCCGGGAGGCCGCCACCGTGGTCGAGCTGCTCGGCGAGCCGCTGGACGACGTACGGCTGACGGCCGTGCGGGCGCAACTGGCCTTCCACCGGGGCGAGCCGGCGGAGGCGGCCCGGCTGGCCGCCCGGGTGCTGGCCGACCCGGGGCCGCTGCCCGGGCAGGAGCGCACGCGGACCGAGATCCTGCTGCACCAGGCGGAGATCGGGCTGGGTCGGGCCGACGAGGCCGTGACCGCGCTGCGCGCGGTCGCCGAGCGGCTGCAGGCCGCCTCGAGCATCGACCTCGCGGCCGAGGCGTGGAAGGCGCTGGCCGAAGCCCTGGTGCGCGCCCAGCACTGAGCCGCCGTCGCAGGCGTACCCCCCGCAGCGGACCACCCTGTCATTAATCTTGACAATATTTGTCAAGCTCTCTTGACTGTATTTGACAGGCTGCCTAGTGTGACGTTCGACGTCAGGTGTGCCGTCATCCCCCACCACTCATCCGCGAACCCCAACTGGAGGGCGGACGTGTCCAATCCGTTCGAGGACGACTCGGCCGAGTACAAGGTTCTGATCAACGGAGAGGGCCAGCATTCGCTCTGGCCGGCCTTCGCCGCGGTGCCGGCGGGCTGGACGGTGGCCCTCGACGACGCACCCCGGCAGACCTGCCTGGCGTACGTGGAAGAGCACTGGACCGACCTGCGGCCGCTCAGCCTCGTCGCCGCGATGTCCTGACCACCGTCCTGACGCCTGCTTTCCGGCAGAGAAGGCACCGAGGTGCGCAGCGTGATGAGTGAGGCACTGAATCCGCCGCCGCCCCGGCTGACGGGGCTCGGTACGGCCAATCCGGCGACCAGTTACACGCAGGAGGACGTCCTGCGGATCTTCGGGATCACCGACCCCCGGGTCGTCTCCCTCTTCCTCAACAGCCATATAGAGCGGCGGTACCTCCACCTGCCGCCGCTCGACGCGGACGGCGTGCCGCGGATCGAGACCCAGGGCGAGCTGCTGCGCAAGCACCGCGCCGACGGGATCGAACTCGCCGCCCACGCCCTGGAGTCCTGCCTCAAGGACATGGGGGCCGACCCGGCGGACATCGGCCACCTGTGCTGTGTCACGTCCACCGGGCTGCTCACCCCCGGGTTCAGCGCCCTGCTCATCCAGGAGCTGGGACTGCCGGTCACCTGCGGCCGGCTCGACGTGGTGGGCATGGGCTGCAACGCCGGCCTGAACGGCCTCAACGTCTCGGCGGCCTGGGCCAGTCGCAACCCCGGCCGGCTCGCCGTCATGATCTGCGTGGAGGCCTGCTCCGCCGCGTACGTCTTCGACGGCACCCTGCGCACGGCCGTGGTCAACGGGCTGTTCGGCGACGGCGCCGCGGCGGTCGGACTCATGGCCGGCGGTCCCGCCCAGGGCCCCGAGGTCCTCAGGTTCACCAGCCGGATCATCCCGGAGGCGATCGAGGCCATGCGCTACGACTGGGACGAGGACCACGGCAAGTTCAGCTTCTACATCGACCGGGACGTGCCCTACGTCGTCGGCGCCCACGCCGAGGAGGCGGTGGGGAACCTGCTGCGGGACACGGGGCTGCGGCGCAGCGACATCTCCCAGTGGATCGTGCACTCCGGCGGCAAGAAGGTCATCGACGCCGTCAAGATCAACCTGGGCCTCGCCGCCCACGACCTGCGGCACACCTCCTCGGTGCTCAGGGATTACGGAAACCTCTCCAGCGGCTCGTTCCTCTTCTCCCTCCAGCGGCTCACCGCCGAGGACGTCACCCGGCCCGGCGACCACGGCGTACTGATGACCATGGGGCCGGGGTCCACCATCGAGACGGCGCTCCTCAAGTGGTAGCTCCTTCCCTCCCAGCGTCAGGACGGGCGAGACAACTGATGGACATAGACCCGGACACCGACTTCACGGTCGGGTTCCACAGCGCCGAGCCGCTCGACTCCGCCGCGGTCCGGAAGCTGACCGAGATCTGCGACCGCGTGGAGGACGCCGGCACCGGCGACGTCCTCCTCGTCCGCCTGCACGGGGGACCGCCGGCCGACGGGGTCCGCTCCGGGCCCCGGGTGCCCGACGTCCACCTCGTCAACAAGTGGGAGCGGGCCGTGCGCCGGATGGAGCGGCTGCCGGTGGCCACGGTGGCGCTGGCCACCGGCGAGTGCGCCGGACTCGCCGCCGAGGTCCTGCTGGCGACCGACCACCGCGTGGCCGGCCCGGACCTCGTGCTCAGGCTGCCCACCTCCGACGGGGTCACCTGGCCGGGCATGGCACTGTTCCGGCTGGCGCACCAGGTCGGCGTCCACCGGGCCCGCGCGGCGGCCCTGTTCGGCGCGCCGACGACGGCCGCGAAGGCGCTCGCCCTGGGGCTCGTCGACGAGGTCGCCGACGACCCGGACCAGGCCCTGGCCGCGGCCGTGAAGGCCTTCCAGGGCGCGCGGGCGGCGGACGTCGCCGTCCGCCGGCGGCTGCTCATGGACGCGGCCACCACCAGCTTCGAGGACGCGCTCGGCTCGCACCTGGCCGCGTGCGACCGCGCCCTGCGCCCCGCCGGACAGGGCTGAACCGTCCGGCCGGGCGGCGCCCGACCGCCCGGCCGCGCGGAGCCACCCCCACCCACCGCGACCGGACAGGGACACCGCATGCCACGATCCACCGCGCCCGAGCCCTCCGAACTCCCCGCCCCGCCCGACACCACCGGCGACTTCACCGCGGACGCGGCCCGGGTCGGCGCGTACCTCCGGGAGGCGGAGGAGCGCACGGCCGGCCTCCCGCCCCGCCGGGAGCGCTCCCCGGAGCAGCAGGAGCGGGTGGAGGGGGTCCACGGAGCGGCACGCACCGCCCGGCTGGCCTTCGTGCGCGAGCACGGCGGGCGGCTCCACGACGCCCTCACCGACGGCGGACGCACCCCCCTGGGCCTGCGCGAACTGGCCTTCGGCGCGGCCGACTTCCTCCCGGGCCTGGCCCCGACCGCCGAGACCGTGGCGGCGGAGCGGCAGCGCACCCAGCCCGAGAAGGAGGGCCACGAGGTCGACCAGGGCATCCTCTTCTGGGGCCTGCTGCGCGCCCCGGAAGCCGGCCGGCGGATCCTGGACGCCATGCGCCGCCCCATGCCCCGGTCGCTGGGCGCGCTCGCGGAGTTCCGCCGCACCGGCACCGCCGCACTCGGCACCGTCACCGTCGAACGCCGCGACGGGATCGGCCACGTCACCGTGCACAACCTCGACTGCCTCAACGCCGAGGACGACGCCCTCGCCGACGACTTCGAGACCGCCGTCGACCTCGTCCTGCTCGACGACGGGGTCCGGGCGGGCGTGGTCCGCGGGGCCCCCATGACCCACACCCGCTACGCCGGCCGGCGGGTCTTCAGCTCCGGCATCAACCTGACCCGGCTGTACAACGGCCAGATCTCCTTCGTCGACTTCCTGCTCCGCCGCGAGGTGGGCTACATCCACAAGATCCTGCGCGGCCTGAGCGGCGTACCCGGCGAGCCCGCCGGCCCCTTCGCCGGCGGCGGGTGGGAGAAGCCCTGGCTCGCCGCCGTCGACACCTTCGCCATCGGCGGCGGCATGCAACTGCTGCTGGTCTTCGACCAGGTCGTCGCCGAGAACGACGCCTACTTCAGCCTGCCCGCCGTCCAGGAGGGCATCGTCCCGGGCGCCGGGAACTTCCGGCTCGGCCGCGTCCTCGGCCACCGCCGCGCCCGCCAGGTGATCCTCGGCGGCAGGAAGATCCGCGCGGCCGACCCCGACGGACTGCTCCTCGCCGACGACGTGGTCGAGCCCGAGCAGATGGACAAGGCGGTACGGTCCGCCGCCGAGGCCCTGGACAACCCCTCGGTCACCGCCAACCGCAGGATGCTCAACCTCGCGGACGAGCCGGAGGACGACTTCCGCCGGTACATGGCCGAGTTCTCGCTGGAGCAGTCCCGGCGCCTGTACAGCGCCGACGTGATGGACAACCTGGAACGGACCTGGATCAGCCGCTCCCGCCGCAGCTGAACCCCGCGAGAGACGTGGAGAGACGTGGAGGGTGGAGGAATGGCCGATCGACCGGCGCCGCTCGCCGAACCGGTACGGGAGCTCGACCGGCGCGAGCTCCACGCATCCGTCAGCGATCCCGTGATGGAATCGGTGACGCTGCTGACCGACGTGATGTCCCAGTACCCCGACGCGGTCTCGTTCGCGCCGGGGGCCCCGCACGAGAGCTTCTTCGAGGGCGTGGACGTGGCCCGCCACATCGAGAGCTACGTCGCCTACCTGTGCCGGGAGCGCGGGATGTCCCCCGCCCGGGCGCGGCGCCGGATCCTCCAGTACGGATCCACCCCCGGCCTGATCAACGAGCTGGTCGCGGGCGTCCTGCGGGCCGACGAGGGCATCGACGTCCCGCCCGAGGCGGTGGTGGTGACCGTCGGCTGCCAGGAGGCCATCTTCATCGCCCTGCGGGCCCTGCACGCCACACCCGACGACGTCCTGCTGGTCGCCGACCCCTGCTACGTCGGTGCGGTCGGCGCCGCCCGACTGCTCGGCCTCGACATCCGGCCGGTGGAGCAGCGGCCGGACGGCTCCGTCCTGCCCGACCTCCTCCGGGTGTGCCGGGAGGTGCGCGCCGAGGGCAAGCGGCCCCGGGCCCTGTACCTGGTGCCGGACTTCTCCAACCCCTCCGGCAGCCGCATGGGCCTGCCCGACCGGCACGCGCTGCTCGCCGCCGCGGCCGAGGAGGACCTGCTCGTCCTGGAGGACAACCCGTACGGGTTCACCGCGGCCCCGGACACCAAGCTGCCCACCCTCAAGGCACTGGACCGCGGGGGCCGGGTGGTCCACCTCGGCACGTTCGCCAAGGTCTGCATCCCCGGCGTCCGCGTCGGGTACGCGGTGGCCGACCAGACCGTACGCGGCCCCGACGGGCGCACCCGGCTGCTCGCGGCCGAGCTGGCCGCCGTCAAGAGCATGGTCACCGTGAACACCTCACCGGTCGGCCAGGCCGTGATCGGCGGCATGCTGGTCGAGGCCGGCGGGACGCTGCGGGCGATGGTCGAGGAGAAGTCCGCCTTCTACCGGCGCAACCTGCGGCTGCTCCTCGACGCCCTCGAGGCCGCCTTCCCCGAGGAGCTCAGGGCCCGGACGGGGATCCGCTGGGAGGCCCCCGAGGGGGGCTTCTTCCTCGTCATGACGCTGCCCTTCGAGGTGGACGACGCGGTACTGGAGGAGTCCGCACGGGACTTCGGCGTCCTGTGGACCCCCATGAGCCACTTCTTCGTCGGCGGCAAGGGCGGTGCGCGGCAGATCCGGCTGTCCCTCAGCTACCTGGACGACGACGAGATCGAGGAGGGCGTCCGCCGCCTCGCCGCCTTCGTCGCCGGCCGGACCTAGGGCCTGTCTTTCGGATCAGGCCGGTCGCCCAGGACCGGACCGGGCGCCCGGGCGGAACCCTCCGCCCGGGCGCCTCGCGCTGTCACCCGTTCCGGCCGGGCAGGTTCAGAGCAGGGCGAGCGGTTCACGGCCGGCCACGCCGGCCACGCCGGCCCCCCGGCCCGCCGGGGTCCCGCCGTCCAGCGGCGCCCCCTCGTCCCGCAGGGGCCCCTCGTCCAGCCGGGCCGCCTCGTCCACCAGCGCCGCCTCGCCCACCAGAGCCGCCCCGCCGGCTCTTCTGCGCCCCGGCAGCACGCCCCCCGGCCGTACGCCCGGGCGCAGCACCGGCTTCCCGGCGCGCAGCGCGCTGCTGATCCGGTGCTCGTCCACCTCGCGCCCGTCGAGCAGTGCCGGCAGCACGAGGGCCGCCAGCTCGTCGTCCGGGACGTCGACCGGGCAACTCGTGCGCCCCGGATCGGCCGCGACCACGGCCTCCGGACGGCTGCCGAAGACCATCGTGAACCCTCCTGTGTTCACGACGAGTTGGGCCCGGGTGCGGCCCCCGACGACCAGCCGGCCGGCGTCGTCGCCGTGGTGGCCCTGGACCCGCCCCGAGACCGCAAGGTCGCCGGCCACGACGAACCGCGGGCGGCCGGAGAGTAGCAGGTTGCGGGCCCGCAGGCCGCCCGTGACCAGGAAGAGGCCGCTGCCGGCCTCGTCCCACCAGTCGAGGTCCCCCTCGACGACGAGGTCACCGTCGACCACGACGTCGTAGGGGAGCGCGGCGGACCCGGGATCGGGCGCCAGGTCCCCCAGAACGGATAAGTTCCCTCGATGGACCCGGACTTGGCGGCCCCGGGTGAATCCGGGGTGGGGGGTCCCGAGGGTGGCCGACGGCCCGTGCTGTTCCAGGGCCTCCTCCACCGGCACCACGTCCCACGTGGAGGTCAGGCGCTCGAAAGACATGTTCCCTCACCTTCTGAGTTCCGGACCGTCCGGGTGCGGCCGGACCGACCGCCGGGGCCGGGCGGGTGGTTGATGCGCGTAGACGGACCGCAGACACATGCGTTCACGCTGGGAAGGGGACCCTTTCGGACGGGGCGGAGCGCACCGCCGGCCGGGCGCGGCAGGGGCCGACGGGCCGTTGGCCGGGAACGTGCGTCCGGGGGACGTGCAGTCAAGCAGGGGTGTCGAAGCCGTGGACTCGGTGTCAGTGTCGACTCCGTTCGCGTAATGGCGCATCAACCGCTCCGAACTCGAACTACCCTGCAACACGGGCCCGTTCCGGACATCGGTAGAACTACGTAATCACGCCGATGGCCAGGGGCGGGCCGTAGCATCTGCAGCGTTGGTGGCCGACCGCGGGCAACGGGGGCGAGCGTCTGCCGCTGCGACCGGGGGGAGCGTCTTGTGTTCGCCGTTCAGTTACCGGAGTCCTGCTGCCCGCTTCCGGGCAGAGAGGCCGAATCCGAGCGCCTCACCGAGGCCTTGGACGCCCTCCCGCGCGGGCAGGGCACCGTCGTGGAGATCGCCGGGGACCCGGGCCTCGGCAAGTCCCGGCTGCTGACCCTGCTGGCGCGGCTCGCGGAGGACCGGGGGGTCCAGCTGGCCCGGGCCTCCGGCACGCGCTGGCCCACCACCCCGTACCAGCTGTTCGAGGAGGCCCTCGGGGACCGGCCGGAGGCGTGGCCCTTCCCGACCCACCGTTCCCCCGGCGCGCCCGTCCTGCGGGCCATCCGCCGCCAGTTCGCGGACTGGGTCGCCGCCAAGGGCCCCTGCGCCCTGCTGCTGGACGACGTACAGCTGCTGGACGAGGAGTCGCTGGCCCTCGTCGTACACCTCGTACGCACCCCCGTGCCAGGCCCGTTCGTGCTCGCCGTCGCCCACCGCCCCCGGCAGACCCCCGCGGTACTGCGGGACGCCCTCGACAGCGGCGTCCGAGCCGGCGCCGTCACCCGACTCAGACCGGAGCCGCTGGACCGCGCCGCCGTGGCCGCGCTCCTCGGGCACTGGCACCCGGACACCGGCGCCACGGCCTGCCCCGCCGCCCCCTCCCCGGGCGCCCCCCGCCGCGACGACCCCGCCGAGCACGCCGACGCCCTCCACCAGGCCAGTGCCGGCAACCCGCGCGGCGCCCGGATCCTCCTGGCGGCCGGCTGGCAGCCCGACGCGTGGCCCGACCAGATCGGCCCGGACCGGGACGGACTCCTGCGCGAGGGAGCCGCCCTCATCACCGAGCTCGACGCCCTCACGCCCGACGCAGCGCTGGCCGCGGCCGGCGCCGCCGTCCTCGGCGACCGGTTCAGCCCCGAAGAGATCGCCGAGGTCTCCGGCCTCGGCACCCCCCGCACCCTGCACGCCCTCGACGAGCTCGGCCGCGCCGACCTCGTCCGCCCCCTCGGCCGCGGCGGCCGGTTCGCCTTCCGCTCCCGCGTCCTCGGCCACGTCGCCCACGAGCACGCCGACCCCTCCTTCCGGCTCCTGGCCCACCGGCGCGCCCTGGACCTGCTCACCGCCCGCGACGCCTGCGCCGCCGCCCGCGCCCGGCAGGCGGAGCACCTCGTGGGCACGGACAGCCCCACCGCGGTCCCCGTCCTCGCCGAGGGTGCCGCCGAGGTGGTCGGCGAGGCCCCGGCCACCGCCGCCCGCTGGCTCGGCCTCGCGCTGCAGTACCTGCCCGGCTCCGACCTCGTCCAGCCGGCCCGGGCGACCCTCGGCATCGCCCACTGCACGGCCCTGACCGCAGCCGGCCGCCCCGACGAGGCCCACGGCCTCGCCCACCGGCTGCTCGCCGCGGCCCCCCACCTGCCCCCGGACCTCAGACTGCGCGCCCATGCGGCCTGCGCCGACGTCGAGCGTCAGCTCGGGCGCTACGACGAGGCGGAAGCGGTCGCCCGCGCCGCCCTCGACCCGCTGCCCCGCCCGCTGCCCCCCGGCGGGGTCGAACTCGCCTTCCAGTACGGTCTCGTGCACCTGCTGCGCGGCGGCTACGGGCAGGTGCGCGACCTGGTGCGGGAGGCGCTGCGGAGCACCGGCGGCGCCGACGAGGCCACCGGCCGCCGGATCCGCTTCCTCGCCGGCTGCGGCGACGCCCACCTCGGCCTCGTCCCCTCCGCCCTGGCCGACGCCGCCGACTGCTCCCGGCTGGTCGACGCCCTGCCCGACGCCGTGGCCGCCGGCTCCCCGGAACTCCTCACGCTCCTCGGCTGCGCCGAACTGTGCGTGGAACGCTTCGCCGACGCCCGCCGCCACCTGCACCGGGGCCTGGCCGTCACGGTCGGGGGCGCCCGGCGGTTCGTCGTACCGCGCCACCAGCTGTGGCTGTCGGTCCTCGACCAGTGGACCGGACGCCTCTCCCGCGCCGAGCACTGGGCCCGCGAGGCCGAGCGCTACGCCCGGGCCCGAGGGTCCGAGAAGCTCGCCGGACTCGCCGCCATCACCCGGGCCGGCGCCCTGATGTGGTCCCGGGGCCGGCGCGACGCCGCCGAAGCCGTCGCCCTCGCCGAGCACGGCGCCTGCGCCGTCGAGACCCGCGCCGGCCGCCGGGACGGCCTGGTGACCGGCATGCTCGCCCAGGTACGGCTGCTGAACGGGGACGCCCCCGGCTGCCGGCGCACCCTCCTGGAAGGCGGCGGCGGCGAACAGCTGCCCCTGTTCCTGCCACCGCTGCGCCCCTGGCTGCTCGCCATGCTGGCGGTCGCCTCCCTGTACTGCCGCGACACCGGCGGCGCCCGCCGCTTCGCCATGGACGCCGAACTGGCCGCGGACCTCTTGGGATTACCCGCCCAGCGCGCCTACGCCCACCGGGCCCGCGGCGTCCTGCACGCCTCGGACGGCGCACACGACCTCGCACTCCCGCTGTTCAAGACCTCGGCGGACGCCTTCCGCGAGGCCGGGATGCCCGTCCAGCACGCCTGGACCCTGGTGACCGGCGCCCGCTCCGCCGCCGAGACCATCGGCCCGGCCGCCGCACTGGAGTGGCTCGGGGCCGCGGCGGCGGTGTCCCGCGGCTGCGGGGCGCTGCGGGTGCGCGACGAGGCCGTCCGGGTCCAGAAGGAGCTCGCCTCGCTGGGAGCGGTCACCGGCAGTCCGGACGGCCGCGAGGTGATGATGCTGCTCACCGAACGCGAACGCGAGATCGCCCGGCTGGCCGCCGCCGGAAAGCGGTCCCGGGAGATCGCGATGGAACTCTTCCTCAGCACCCGGACGGTCGACGCCCACCTGTCCCGGATCTACCGCAAGCTGGACATCTCCTCCCGCGCCGCCCTGGCCAGCTGCTTCCTGCAGGCGGGCCCCAACCACTTCTGACCCGTGCGACCACGGGACCGCCGCCGGCCGGGAAAACGCTTGGACGGCCCGGACGGGCGTGCGCGACACTGCCCTGTTCCGGATTTCGGGTCCAATGACAGGGTTGGAATGGAATCGCCTGAACCGACTGAATCGCGCGACGGGGATCCGGGCAACGGCCCCGTCCTCCTCGCACTGCGCCACTACGGCCGACAACTGGTCCGCCTCCGCCGACTGACCGTACCCGCCATGCTGCTCCCGGCACTGGGCAACATCGGCATCAACTACCTCGCACCGCTCATCGTCGCCAAGCTCGTCGGCCGCATCTCCGGGGGCACCCCGCCCGGCATCGGCCCCCTGCTCCCGTACGTCCTCGGCTTCGCCGGCGTCCTGCTGCTCGCGGAGGCGCTGTGGCGGGCCGGGCTGCACTGCCTGAACCGCCTCGACGCCCTCGGCATCGAGAACCTGTACGTGATCGGCATGGACGAACTGTTCGCCAAGGACGCCGCGTTCTTCCACGACAACTTCGCCGGCTCCCTCACCAAGCGGGTCCTGAGCTTCGCCTCCCGCTTCGAGGAGGTCGTCGACACCCTCACCTTCTCGGTCGTCGGCAGCCTCGTACCCCTGCTGTTCGGCTCGGTGGTGCTCTGGCAGTACGAACCGCTGCTCGTCGTCGGGCTGTTGGTGATGATCGCGTTCACCGCGCTCTGCGTGGCGCCGTTGATCCGGCGCCGCCAGACCCTCGTCGACCAGCGCGAGGAAGCCATCGCCCGGGTCTCGGGCCACGTCGCCGACAGCCTCGCGAACATGGAGACGGTCCGGGCGTTCGCCGCCGAGGAGCGCGAGGCCGCCGAACACCGCTCGCGGGTCGCGGAATCGCGCCGGCTCACGCTGCGCTCCTGGGACTACGGCAACCTGCGCATCGACACCGTCGTCGCGCCGCTGTCCGTCCTGACCAACGCCCTGGGCCTGTTGCTGGCCGTCGTGCTCGCGGGGGAGGGCCGCGGGGTGGAGGCGGTCGTCGTGGCGTTCACGTACTACAGCAACGCCACCCGGATCATGTTCGAGTTCAACCAGATCTACCGGCGCCTGGAGAGCTCGATGACGGAGGCCGCGCAGTTCACGGAACTGCTGCTGACCCCGCCCACCGTGCTCGACCCCGAGGAACCCGAGCCGCTGCCGGCCCGGTCCGCCGCCGACGTGCGCTTCGATCGGGTGACGTTCGCCCACGCCGGCGCCGAGCCCCTCTTCGAGGGCCTCGACCTGGCGGTGCCCAGCGGCGCGCGGATCGGCCTCGTCGGCCGCTCGGGCGGCGGCAAGACCACGCTCACCCGGCTGCTGCTGCGGATGACCGACGTGAACGCCGGGCGGATCCTCATCGGCGGCCGCGACATCAGCCGGCTGAGCCAGGCCGACCTGCGCGGCCGGATCGCGTACGTCCCCCAGGACCCGGCGATGTTCCACCGCACCCTGCGCGACAACATCGCCTTCGCCCGGCCCGGGGCCACCGACGCCGAGATCCGCCGCGCGGCCGAGGCGGCGCACGTGACCGAGTTCGCCGACGCACTGCCGGACGGCTTCGACACCATGGTGGGCGAGCGCGGCGTCAAGCTGTCCGGCGGGCAGCGCCAGCGGGTGGCCCTCGCCCGGGCGATCCTGCGCGACGCGCCGATCCTGCTGCTCGACGAGGCCACCAGCGCCCTGGACTCCGAGAGCGAGATCCTCGTCCAGGACGCCCTGTGGCGGCTCATGGAGGGACGCACCGCCCTCGTGGTGGCCCACCGCCTGAGCACGGTCGCCTCCATGGACCGGCTCGTCGTCCTCGACCGCGGCAGGATCCTCGAGCAGGGCACCCACCACGAACTGCTCGCGGCGGAGGGCGCCTACGCGCGCCTGTGGCAACACCAGTCGGGCGGCTTCCTGGCCGACCCCGAAGCGGACGCCGGGGCCGGCCCCGATGCTGTCAGGAGGAGTGCTCGGTAGCCACGACCGGGAAGCCTCCTGCAGGCACAGAAGGCCGCCGAAGCCGAATGCGCATCCGAGGCGCTGGCCGGGAGCATCCCCGCGGACACGGGGAGCAGACAGAAGGACTGGGGCACCGAACTCACCCTGCGGGAACTTCCCCGCAGGCGCGGGGAGCAGCGGACCGACGACCTCGGCGCCGAGCACATCGAGGGAACATCCCCGCAGGCGCGGGGAGCAGCCCGAGAACCGCGACGAGGACACCGACGACAAGGGAACATCCCCGCAGGCGCGGGGAGCAGACTGACTGACCTGGGGTTCTATCAGTGGGGGCCATGGATCTGGCGTACTTTCTGCGAATCGCACATTTGGGGCATTTCCGCTATCTGTCACCGAAGCGTCGTCGTTTCGCGGCCTTGCTCCAGCCGCGGGTCGTCGGCTTGGTGGGGGATGTGCGGGCGCTGGGGCGGTGGATCAGGGTGACGCCTTCGTGGTCGGTGGGATCCCACTTGTGGTCGTGCGTGTCGAAGGTGAACCCTTGTTCGTTGTCCGTGCTGTAGGCCAGCAGTGCCCGGCCATTTCCCGCGTACTGCCGTACGTACCTCTGCCCACAGCGCCTCTCGGATTCGTGCCGAAGGTCCCCCGACGAAGACACCCGGTGAAATTTCGAGGAGCCAACGGGTGAGGAAGCCTCGCAGCCCGACCGGGCACTGGGTCAGGACGATGACGGTCACCAGGTGACCTCCTCCGCGTAGTTGCGGCCTGCGGCTACCGTGACGTCACGGTCGGAGCGGAGGGTGACCCGGTCGTCGGATTCCGAGGGATCGGCGGCGGGGGCTGCCTCGGTGTCGGGTTGCCGGCCCAGGATCAGCCCTTTGATGTCGTCGACGTACCGGTCGAGCAGCCTGGCTTTGCTGATCCTGTCCCGCAGCGCGCGCCGCGTACGGGAACCGACCTCCTTGCCGCTCTCGGCAGCGACGTCGAACGCGACCGGGATGCCGATCTCCGTCTTGTACAGGTCCGCCACGTCCAGGACGAACGACAGTTCGTGGCCGGAGTGCACGAAGCCGAGCCCGGGTGAGCAGCCCATCGCCGTGACGACGGCGTGCGCGATCCCGTACATGCACTGGGCCGCCGCCGTCACGGCTTGGTTGGCGGCGTCGCCCGCCGTGAAGTCGCCGGGGACGTAGTGCCGACCGCGCCAGGGCACTCCCGTGCGCTGCGCTTGGACGCGGTAGCAGTCCTTGACGCGCCGGCCCTCGCGCCCGAGCAGCTCCTGCCGGTTCAGGCCTGCCGGGTCCTCGTCCGGGAAGCGGAGCCGGTACATGGCGCGTGCCACGTCCAGGCGGGTCCGCCGGTTCGCCCACAGCGTTGCTTGGGCCTCCACGAGCGTGGCGGAGCGGTTGAGGGAGCGGCCGGCGGCGTAGTAGCGGACGGCTTGTTCACCGACCCAGACGACGGCGGCTCCGCTCTCTCCGAGCACGGTCATCGCCTGATGGGTGATGCGCGTGCCCGGTCCGAGGAGCAGGGTCCCGATGGTCGCTGACGGAATGTGGGTGGTCCCGTCGGCGTCCTCGGCCGTGATGGCGTTGTCGTCGCGGTGGATCGTGCACCGCTCCAGGTAGATGAAGGAGGTGCGTTCCGCGACACGGGTGAGTTCGCGCGGTGACATGGCGCGGCGCTGAGAGACCGTTGCTGCCATGTCCCTCACGCCGCCCTGGCGAGCGTCATCAGGCCGCATCCGTAGGCCTTCCCCTTGCCGAGGCCCAGCGTGAGGGTCTGCCGCAGGGAATCGGGGTCGGTGACTTCGAGGCGACCGTCGAACGTGACGGCGACGAGCGGGACGCGGTGGTCCGGGCGCCCGTGCGAGCCGGCTTTGGCAAAGTGATGCCTGTGCTCGTCGCGCACCGCCAGCTGGTACTCGTCGCCCTCCGGCAGGCGCCGTCGCTCGGGGGGAGTGGCCAGGATCCTGAATCCGGCCGCCTCCTGCCGGGCGAGCAACCATCCCATTTGGTGTCGGGGGGTTACGTGCGCGGTGCGTTTGGTGGGCTCGCCTTCCTTCCGCCGGATGTGGTGGACGGGGTTGGCGGTGAGGCGGAAGGCCCAGGTGTCGCCGGCGCTGAGTCCGGCGAGGAAGGCTCCGTAGTCGTACGTGTGCCAGGCGGCGGTCGTGGGCCAGCCGGCCTGCTCCACCAGGTGTGTCAGGTCGGGGCGTTCCGCACTGACGATGTACAGCAGGACCTCCGCCTTGGCGTTCCGGTCGAGCCTCCACAGGGTCCGCGGACGGTCGGAGTCGCTGGGCAGTGCCGCGGCGAAGGAGGACATCACGGCGGCGTGCAGGCGTTGGGGCGAGGCGAGGAGGTTGCGGGCGCCGAGCCGGGCGGTGTTGATCCGGAAGCGGGTCAGGTGCATCAGGGACCGTCCATCGGGGACAGCAGGGCCTCGGGCTCGTGCCGAGGTACGGGGACAGGCGCGCGCCGGTTTCGCCCGGCTGAGATGAATCGCGGGTTGGGTACGTCGACGGCGCTGGAGACCACGCTGCGCAGGCCGTACCGGCGGTGGCGTGGGTCGAAGCTGATCGGCTGGTCCTTGAGGGCGTCACCGTGGCGGTCGTCGGCCGTGCCTTCGCCGAGGATGGTCAAGGTGACCGTCCGGTCGTGGCGGCGCTGTTCGCGGTACCAGTGGGACGCCTGCCACTCCTCCGTCTTCAGCGCCTCGACCGGATCGCGGACGTTCCTGATGCCGAGGTCGACGGGTCCCTGCGGCGGGCAGGAGCGGCGGCCGAGGTAGGGGAGGTACACGGGAGCCCGAACGGCCGCGTGCAGCGTGCTGATCAGGGCGTCGTCGCCGGCGACTGCGGCGACGAACACCGCGTCGGCGAGGTAGAAGCGTTGGGACACCGGCATCGCCTTGTCGGTGTCCGTGTGGTGAGCGGTCTGGAAGTCCCGTATGCGGGTGCCCGGTTGGTCGATCCGTACGGCGAAGCGCAGTGCGGCGAGGTCGGTGAGGTCCGCTTTGCGGTCCCGCCCGAGGGCGGCGGCGAGCAGACCTGTCACGCCGCTCTTGGTGGGGGCTGTTTCGGTGGTACGCCGGGCGAACCGGGCCGACGCCCCCCACGATTGTAGGGGGCCCGCCAGGCGCAGGGCCAGGACGCTCGTCATGCCCACTTCCCCAGGCGTTCGGCGATGGCCTCGCCCACCTCGGTGACCAGGGGCCCGAGGTCGACGGGGGTGCCGAGCGGGGCCAGGTCGGACGTGTCCTCGCCGACGCGCAGGATCCAGGTGCGGTCGGCGGTGGCCCCGAACGCCTTCTCGACCGCAGGGACGTGGTCCGCCAGGGCCTTGCAGGCGGCGCGCACGTGACCGTCGCCGGTTTCCTGCTGGACGACGGGCTTCTCGAAGGCCCCCACGAAGCTGACGGGGCGGGAGGAACGGAGCTTGACGATCACGGCGTCCGGCAGGGTGTGATTGCCGAAGGTGTTGGCCTTGCCGGTGGGCATCGACATCGCGAACCCTTCGATGAATGCCTCCACCGCCCTGCGCACCGGCTCGCCGGAGCGTTCCCCGTCCGCGAGGCCGGCGTCGAGGTTCCTCGCCAGCAGGTCGACGTCCACCGCGGCGTAGCGGTACAGGGTGGCCGAGTTGAAGTCGACCGTGCCGATCATCCCGGCCCCGGGTTCCGCGCTGGTGTTCTGATCATCCACGGCGGTGAAATAGTCCGACTCCATGTCCACGGCGTGCACGCTGAGAGCGTGGGCGACCTGGGCCGCGGCGTCGACGTTGATGTCGGAGGCGTCTGCCACCATGCGGCCGAACAGCGCGATGTCGACCGAGTGGCGGGTGGAGGCGATCCGCTTCGCCCGTGCCTTGATGTCCTTGTCCTTCACGAACACCTTGGGCTCGGCCCCCTTGCCGATGCCCTCGACGGCCAGGTGCGCCAGCCCGTCGAGCTGGTGGGAGCTCAGGAAGAGCAAGTAGGAGGACTGGGGGGCCTGAGGATCCAAGGCCTCGTCGTCCTTGGCGTCCTTCCCGCCGGACTTCCGGGTGGGCGTCTCGATCTTCGCGCCGGTGGCCGCCTGAACGAGCTCGGCAGCCATGGGCCACACCTGTTCGGTTGCGAGCGAGGGTTCGAGCGCCGCGATCCGTGTCGTCAGCGCATCGACGACCTTCTTCGTCCGGACTCCGAGTTCGGCCGGGTCGAGCAGGTCGTCGAACGCCTTCCGGGTCGCCCGCTTCCACGCCTGGCTGGAAACCCTGGAGCGGCGGACCCCACCGTAGACGGCGCTCTTGGGTGCCCCGGTGTCGTCGCGGTTGATGTTGCTCGGCGGGACGGTCTGGAGGATGTGCACGTCGAGGATGGTGCGGCTCACTCGTTTTCCCTCATCTCGCTCGTTGCGGATTCACGCTGCACGGCGGAGACGTCTCCGCCGTTCGCCGTTCCGGCTGTCGGGGGTCGGTAGGCGTGGAAGCTACGTCCCCATGCCTGACGGACGCGGGCGGGGCCGCCGGGCCGCTGCCATTGATCGAGTTGCTCGGCGAGCAGGCCGTAGTCGAGCGGGACCTCAGCGGTGCGCAGCAGCGTGACCAGGTCCCGAAGCCTGTGGGCCAGCACGTCGAGGGTGCTGGACGTCCCCGCGCGCACGAGCCTCTTGCGGAGGGGGTCGTCCGCGTCGGTTCCCGACGTCAGCCGGCGTACGGCCGTTCCCACGGACGGCCCGTCGGCCACGTGCATGCGCTTGGAGCGGTTGGACTGCTGGTGCACGGCCCACAGGGTGACGGCGACGTGCGCGGCGCGCTCGGCCCGGAGTGCCTCGGCGTCTCCGGCGGGCCGCTTCCGCTGGGCGAGGTACGCCGCATGGAATCCCTCGACGCCGACCAGCCCCCACAGGTCCGGAGTCTCCGTCGGCTGCCGGCCGACGCCCCGCCGCAGGCGCGCGAGGGCTTGGACGGCATCGGCCCGGTCGTCGAGATACCCGGTCTGCAACGTGCGGATGTGGAGGCCGACGGCCTGACGGAGCGGACCGAGCTCCTTGGCCTGTGCCCGTGGTGCGTCCGGTGACGCGGCGGGCGCCTGGAAGGTGTCGGTCATGGGGATGCTCCTTCGCTGAGGTGCGCCTCTTCCGGATCCGGCACGGGGGCCGCGGCCTGGCGCAGCGGAAACGCTTTGTTGAGCCGACCGCGGAACACCCGCTCGGAGGCGGCGTCGTCCAGCCAGCCGGTCTCGGCCGAGGCGGCCAGCTGCCGGTCGGCCGTCTCCCAGAGGATCCGGTGGGCAGTCCGCTGCCAGGCACTTCGGGCCGCTCCCGGATCGAGCGTCCTGCCCAGGCCGGCCAGCCACTGCCGGTAGGGGCCGTCCAACAACCCGAAGCCCAGGTCCCGGGCCGTCGCGCGCGGTGCCTCGGGCTCCCGCCCCGACGCCCGGGCGAGGTCGGCTGCCAGGTCACCCAGCGCGCCCACCCCGGCGTTGCTGTCCGCGACCGCCCCCAGGGCCTCGGTGGCGTACCGCTGGTCCCCCTCGTGGAGCAGGATGACCGACATCGTGAGGCTGTCGTCGACCACCTCGTCGACGACCGACTGCTGGGTGCCGTACGTCGCGCCGATCAGGCGGGGCCTGATGAGCGTGTCCTGAGGCAGAAGACGTTCGTTCGTCAGCTCTGCGACCCACTTCAGGACGCCCGCCCGGAGATCGGCGGGCGGTTCGCCTCCTGCCGCCGCGCGTTCCCCAGCCTCGGACGTGAGCAGCGCGGCGAGGCCACGCCACGCGGTGCGCGTCGGGTCGTGTTCGCGGGGCAGGTAGACCGGCGTGCGGCCCAGCTTCCTCTCCTGCGGCTTGCTGCGGCGCCAACCGCTCATCGGCTCGTAGGTGTGCAGGTTGGCCGCCGGCAGAGGATCGCCGTACGCCAGGACGACGCCGTGGACGGCATGACCGTCATGGTGGAGGCGGATGCGTCGCGACTGCCACGTGTACAGGTCGCGTGGCCCGGTGGGCCGCGATTCCAGGCCGTCCTGGACAGCCGGCGAGCACTGCTCCCGCCGCCAGGCCGGCTTGTCGTCCTCGTGGACGGTGAGTGCGGCGGCGTCTGCCGCCACCAGGTTGAGCAGGAGGGTCTGTTGGAGATGGTCTCCCTCGACGAGGACGCCACCCAGGCCGCCGGCCCAGCCGACTCCTTGCGGGTATCCCTTGCCGCCCTTGACCCGGGAGTCTCCCACCGCGCCCGACTTGATCCCGGAGGTGTCGAAGGCGTGGGCGTGGACGACCCAGCGGGCCGCCTCCGCGAACGAGAGCTGATCGACGCCCGGTTGGCGCATCGTGAAGAAGGCATCGCCGTTCGGGACGTCCATGACGATGCGGTTGAGTGACGCGACCTCGTCCTTCTGGGTCCTCAGGTCGGCCACCTGGAAGAAGGGGCGGGTGGGGTGGAGGAGGTCGAACCTCTCGCGGTGACGGTCCAGGTAGGCCGCGACGTCCGCCAAGGGCTCCGCGCGTTCGTACAGGTCCTGCCAGGCGTCGAGGTCCTCCGGCCCCTCCACCGCGTCGTGCAGGATCGCCAGCAGGAGCCTCAGCAGGGCGAACTCCTGTGAGGGTACGTCCCCCACCAGTCGGCGTACCTCGTGAGCACGTGCGAAGACGTCCTTCAGCGAAAGCTCCGTCGTGGTGCCGTCGCATAACTGGACGGGCAACCACGGCCGGGAGACCAAGTCGAAACCGGGCACACCCTTCACCAACCTCACGTCCTTGGCCCCGGCCGGGTTGACCTCCAGCCCATCGGCCTCGCTGTAGTGGACCTCGAAGCCTGCCAGCCGGGTCTGACACTGCTCGTCGAGGACCAGGACCAGTTCGCCGGCCAGCCAGTGACACTCCGGCGTCTGCCACGCCGCCGGCCCGAACTCCTCCAGTTCCTCGATGGCACGGTCGATGACCCAGGGCTTCGAGAAGTGGTAGGGAAGACGCAGCGCGCTGGCCGCGACGGCACGCGCCGTCCGAGGGGCCGGTGCCGCGTCGACCGGTACGTCCAGCCCGCCCCGCCCCCCGTCCAGCCAGGGCAACGTCGCATACGTCCCGTCGCTGCGCCGCTGGATGACGAGGACCTCCAGGCTCTCGTCGCTGTCCCGTACCTGCGCCCGGCCGGCCCTGGTGTCGTCCGCGTCACCCACGTTGGCATCGATCCAGCCCACCAGAGACCGCCCGGGCTTGCGGACCTCAGCGATCCGGAAGACCTGCGCGGCGCGCTGCTGCTCGGCGACGGCGTTGCCGTGCTCGGTGAGTGCGGTGGACATCGCATCGGCCCACTCGTCCCGAGGAGCGGCGAGCCGGTCCGCATAGGCGCTCTGCACCAGTGCGCTGATGTCGTCCGGGAGCAGGACCGGCCGCGCCGCCCAGTGCGGCAGCAGCACGGCCAGGGACCGCAGCAGCGCATGGCGGCCGTAGACGGACACCGAACCGCTGGTCGGCTCCGGGGGTAGTGCTTCCCAGTCGACGCCCGTGACCAGACACCGCGGCATCCGTAGTCGCGCCGGGCGTTCCTCCTGGCCCGGGCCGCGTGGGTGTCGGTGGAGCCGTCCCATCCGCTGCAGGACGAGGTCGACGGGAGCGAGGTCGGTGACCAGGAGGTCGAAGTCGATGTCGAGGGATGCCTCGGCGACCTGGCTGGCGACGACGATGTGCCGCCCCGTCGGCCGTGGACCTGCGGGGCCGAACCGTTCCACGAGACGGTCGTCGTTGCGTGCCCGGTCCAGGTCGAGGAACCGTGAGTGGGCGACCGTCACAGCATTGGGGCCGAACCGCTCGCGCAGCACCGCCGCAGCCTGGAGTACCCGGTCGACGGTATTGCGTACCACCAAGGCGCAGCCACCGTCGACGAGCTCGTCCTCCAGTCGGTCCGCGAGCGCCCCCAGGTCGTCACCGAGCTGCTCGACCGCGACCTCCGTGCGGCGGTCCGCCGCTGCTTCCGGTGTGCGGAGGACGGTGGTCCGGCCGGGGGCGACCATGCTGATCAGCGGGTAGGCGCCGGCGGCCGCCAGTTCAGGACGCGGATCGGCTGCACCGGCGTACGCTTCGGCCAGCTGCCGGCGGCGCCCCGAGGGGAGGGTGGCGGAGAGCATGACGACGGGCACTCCGTACGCCCCGAGCCAGGACAGCACGCGCTCCAAGTACTCGTTCATGTAGGCGTCGTAGGCGTGGACCTCGTCGATCACCACGACCTTGCCGGCGAGCGCCAGGTGCCGAAGTGCCAGGTGCCGGCTCTTCAGTCCGGCGAAGAGCAGTTGGTCGATGGTGCCGACGACGAAGGGTGCGAGCATCCCCTTCTTGCGGCCCCTGAGCCATTGATGGGCGACGAGCTGAGGCGCGGCGGCGCACGTGTCGTCATGGCGCGAGGTCGTCACGCCGGGCGGGGCATCCAGGTCGACTGCGGCGACCGTGCGGGTCCCGGCCCTCATGTCCTTCGCGAAGTCATCGTTGAGCGGGCCTTTGGAGTGGGCGAGGAAGACCGCCAGGTCCACTTCTCCGGGCAGGCGCTTCAGCCACTGCCGCACGCGCCCGTACATCGCGTTCGACGTGGCACGGGTCGGCAGCGCGACGAAGCAGCCGCCGGCCCCCGACCGGGCGGCGAAGACCTCCGCCACAGCGAGCGCGGCCTCCGTCTTCCCCTCACCCATCGGCGCCTCGATGATCATCAGGCCGGGCGCATCGGCCTCCCTGGCGACGCGGACCGCCTCCTCCTGCAACGGCCGGACGGACGACAGGCCGAACCGTGCGGCGAAGAGCTCCTGCGCCGTACCCGCCGGTGGCGGCGGTGACCAGGGACGTGGTAGGCCGATGCCGCGCCATGCGGCATTGATCCGGTCGGCCTCGTTGCGGTGTCCGCCGTCTTCAGGGAAGAGCAGGAAGAGATCCGGATTGCTGGCGATCCAGTCAGCGACGATCACCACGGCAGACAGGACGGCCTGGACGGGCTGTGACAACTTCACGCCCTGCCAGCGTGGAAGCCGCTCGTGGGTCGCGTACGCATCGGCGCAGGCGTCGAGGAGCTCGGTCTGCACAGCACGCCAGAGCCCCTCGCTCGACCCCGGCGTCCGCAGGAGCTCGCTGTGGCGGCGCAAGTCGTGCAACTGCTCGTGCGCCGGGGGAATTCCGTGATGCCCACCCACCGGCACCGCGAACGCCAGGACGTTCCGAGGCGGCCAGCCCTGCCGCTCCAGCCACTCCTCCAACAGGACCTGCCCGGCGAGTCCGTGCGGGGCGCGGCTTCGCGCGGTCCCGAACTGCTCCCGGGTGGGCACCTTCAGGCCGAGGTCGTTCATTCGGTCGGCCAGCACGTCGACCTGACAGGCGAAGGCCGGCGTCGCCTTCCCGATGTCGTGAACGGCGGCGAGCCAGACGGCCAGCGCCCTCGCGTCCTCGTCGCCACCGGGCAACGCAGCGGCCACGAGTTCGCTCACCTGGCGCGGAAGCCACTCGTCCCACAACCGGCCCGCTACGGCTGCGGCATCGGCCATGTGCCGCCACAGCGGCAGCCACTTGTCCGTCCTTCGATCGTGCTTGGCCCACACGCTGCGAGCCTCGGCTGTGAGCGCCGTACCCCAGTGCGGCGGCGTGCTGCTGCCCTGCATCGGATCCCCTCCCCAGAGGCCGGTCTCCGTCGTACTTCGCCGCCCCGGCGCGCAACGGCGCCCGAGGGCCCGGGTGCCCGGGGGTTCTGGCGCCTCCTCTGGCACCAGAACCCCGTTGACGGGCAGCGCCCTAGCTGGTGCCGAGCGCGGCTGCTACGCGATTCCTCGCGATTCCGCGTCTCGCGATTCCGCGCCGCAGGGAACCGCGGACGACGACCAGCACGATCACGACTACGGCGGTGGTCCTCGCGCCGACGTCCACGGGCAGCTGGGACCCGGCCCCGCCCGCAAGCACGCCAACAAGGACAGGCAGCAACCAATGTGACTGCTGCCCGCTGCTGATCCGGGAGTTGATGGGCGGTAACATGCTCACGCTCCTTTGGGAGTGGTCAGGCCGAACCCGAAAACGTTTTCCGGCGATACGGGTTCGGCCTGAGGCTTTTCTGCCTGTCGAGTGTGGTCACAGAGAGCTTTGACCCTGTGGCGCGACGTAACGATACACATTGGGCGTCGCTTGCAAGGGCCTTATGTTGAAGGCGACTTGACTCGTTTTCCGCACCGTACATGCTCAGTTCCACTGAGCATGGAGGTCGCTGTACGGCAGGCAGGCGTCTGTCCATCCCCGCACTGGCGGGGAGCAAGGGTCGAACGTAATGCGCACTGTGCACGCACAGGGATCATCCCTGCAGGGCAGGGAGCATGACGGTCTGAGCCCCACGATCGGGGTGTGCGGGTACCGTAGCGGACGGAAGTCGCCTGCCGCAGAGACTCAGGCAAGGCCGAGCCGGCGGGGTCGCATGTCCCGGCGTCGCGATGCCCTGTTTCGCTGCGACGCTGTCGCTTGTGCGCGCTTGGGCATTTCCATTTCGCACCGAATGGTCCGAGATCGTTCGGTGGTCATACTTTGTCGCGAGTTGCCCTTTCACCCGATTTGTCGGACCTCTGTGAAGTGCTGCAAGGGTGCCCGTGACCGCCGTAGAGTGCCAGCTCAGACAGCCTGCTCCCCGCGCCTGCGGGGATGACCCCTCCGAGTGGAGGTTCACCGGCTGCCACGTCAACTGCTCCCCGCGCCTGCGGGGACGCCCCCGGCACCTCGTCCCCCGGTGCGCCGGTCAGCAGCTGCTCCCCGCGCCTGCGGGGGATGATCTGGCCCGCGCCTCGACGGTGCTGTGGTGGAGGGCCTGCTCCCCCGACTTGCGGGGATGACCCCGAGGTGAACGCGGCGGCCCGGACTGGCGGCGTTTGCTCCTCGCGTCTCCGGGGCCTCACGCCGCACGGGGACGCCTCCGGCGACCGGTGCCCGGCTCTCGGTCGGGGACGGATCGTCGAGTGGGGACGTGCCGCGAGTTGTTCGTGGCCCGGAGGCGCGCGTACGGGTGGCCCCGGCTTGGCGGTTGGGCGGGTTGGTCAGCGGTGCCGAGGGTGGCGGGCGCGCCGACGCCCGTGCCGGGACGGGCACGGGCGTCGGGCGGGCTACCGGCCTCGTCAGGAGGAGTGCTCCGTGAGGATGGCCGGGTCGGAGAGGCCGGGGGTGCCGGTTTCCACCTTGCCGGCGAAGCGGCGGAGGAAGTCCGGGGTGCCGGAGGCGGTGACCGTCACGTCGTACCAGCGGCGGGAGTTCCGCAGGGAGACCGTGTGGGTGACGGTGGCGCCCTTGGGGACCGTCAGGCGCTTCGGGCCGCCGCCGTAGGCGTTGACGACCGTGAGCGCGGCCGTCGAGGACCCCGCGTTGGTGCAGGTGAGGAACAGGTTGCCGGTGGTGGCGTCGTGGCGGGCCGTCACCTCGGGGCCCGGGGTGGTGCCAGGGTTGCGGAAGCCGCGCAGGAAGCCGTTGGGGCCGTGCACCGTGAGGTCGGTGACCCCGGCCGAGTACCGGGTGTTCCAGGTGTCGGCGATCGACTTGCCGGCCTCGGTGGTGTACGTCCACGGGGCGTCGGTGCGGTTGCCGGAGGTCACGTAGAACTGCGCGCCCAGGTCCGGTCCGCCGCTGAACGTCAGCCGGAACCGGCCCTCGTCGGTGAGCGCCGCGCCGTCGACGTACGGCGCGTACCCCAGCGGCCGGGTCGGGCGGGCGCCCTTCTCCTGGCGTGGCATGGACCCGACCGCCGGGGCGGGGGCCTTGAAGTCCGGGTGCCGCTCGCGGTCCTGCGGCTCCCAGGCACCGGTGTCGGGCAGCCGTACCGCACCGGTGTCCTTGCGGCGGAAGTCGAAGGCGGAGGTCAGGTCGCCGCAGACGGCCCGGCGCCACGGGGAGATGTTGGGCTCGTGCACGCCGAAGCGCTGCTCCATGAAGCGGATGACCGAGGTGTGGTCGAAGGTCTCCGAGCAGGAGTAGCCGCCCGTGCTCCACGGCGAGACGACGAGCATGGGCACGCGCGGGCCCAGGCCGTACGGGCCGGCGACGTACCCGGGCTTGCCGGGGAAGACGTCCAGGGCGGTCGGCGTGGTCGACAGACCCTGGTTCGCGTTCGCGGGGGCGTACGGGGGGACGACGTGGTCGAAGAAGCCGTCGTTCTCGTCGTACGTGATGAACAGCGCGGTACGGGCCCACACGTCGGGGTTGGAGGTGAGCGCGTCCAGGACCTGCGCGATGTACCAGGCGCCGTAGTTGGCGGGCCAGTTGGAGTGCTCGCTGAACGCCTCGGGGGCGGCGATCCAGGAGATCTGGGGGAGCGTCCCGGCGGCGACGTCGGCCCGGAGGCGGTCGAAGTAGCCCTCGCCGGCCTTGGCGTTGGTGCCGGTGCGGGCCTTGTCGTGGAGCGGGGTGCCGGGTTGTGCGTTGCGGTAGGTGTCGAAGTAGAGGAGCGAGTTGTCGCCGTAGTTGCCGCGGTAGGCGTCGTCGATCCAGCCCCAGCCGCCGGCCGCGTCGAGGCCGTCGCCGATGTCCTGGTAGACCTTCCAGGAGATGCCGGCGGCCTCGAGGCGCTCGGGGTAGGTCTTCCAGCCGTAGCCGGCCTCGGCGTTGTTGAGGACCGGGCCGCCTCCGGTGCCGTCGTTGCCGGTGTGGCCCGACCAGAGGTAGTAGCGGTTCGGGTCGGTGGAGCCGATGAAGCTGCAGTGGTAGGCGTCGCAGACGGTGAACGCGTCGGCGAGGGCGTAGTGGAACGGGATGTCGTCCCGGGTCAGGTACGCCATGGTGGTGGCGGTCTTCGCGGGCACCCAGTTGTCGTACCGGCCCTTGTTGAACGCGCTCTGGCCGCCCGCCCAGTCGTGGTTGAGGCCCTGGAGGAACTCCATGCCGAGGTCGTCGGACGGCGGCCGGAAGGGCAGCGTCTCCTTCGTGCCGTCGGACTGGTGCCAGACCGGCTTGCCGCTGGGCAGCGTCACCGGGCGCGGGTCGCCGAAGCCGCGGACGCCGCGCAGCGCGCCGAAGTAGTGGTCGAAGGAACGATTCTCCTGCATGAGAACCACGATGTGCTCGACATCGGCGATGGTGCCGGTGGTCCCCTGCGCGGGGATGGCGGCGGCGCGCGCGATGCTCTCGTTGAGCGCGGTCAGGGCGGCGGCGCCGCCCGTGAGCTGCAGGAAGCGCCGGCGGTTGAGTTCTGCCATGGCAGGAACACCTCTGCGGTTGAGGGCGGTTGAGCGCCCCCAGGACAGCGTGCCCGGGGGACCGGAGAGGGAGCCTCGCGTGACGTCCGCGGATACGCCAGGCGAACGGCAGCCGGATGTGGGCGGAGTTCGGCCACTCCGTCGGCCGGGAGGTCAGCGCCCCGCCGTCCGGTCCGGCTGCGCCGTTCCGCGGTGAACCGCGCACCTCCACTGTCATCCTGGAGCCGGGAGGGGGTGCTGGGTGGACGAGCAGGAAAGCAACCACGAGTTGTTGACGCCGATGGACAACCACGCCGTCGGCATGGAGGTGGCCGCGCTCGTGGGAACCATGGCGGCGACGCCGTTCCTCCAGGCGGTCGCGACGCACTTCGGCAGCGCACTGGCGGGGTCGATCGACGAAGCCACGCGGGGCGCCGTCCGCCGGTTCCTGCGGCGGGAGGTCGCCCGGGCCCCAGCGCCGACGGAGCCTGAGAGCAGCCCGATGTACCTGCACACCGAACGGGGCTGGGTGCTCGTCGTCGATGCCGAGTTGCCGGCCGAGGCCCTCCAGCACCTCCTCCTCGCGGAGAAGGCCGCCGCGCCGGCCCTGGACGCCTCTCCGCCCCCGCGTCTCGTGTGGGGAGGCGTCACATGGCGTCTGACGGGCGTGCGGGACGGCGGCATCGCGGAGCACACGTGGGAGCCGGCCGCCGGCCGATGGAACTGACGGGTGCTGCAGAAGGCTCGGCGCGGGGTGGGGACCGCGTGGCGTGGCGCGGGCCCGCCCGTGCCGGCCGGCAGCCCGCTCCCTGCGCCCGCAGAGCGACGGGGCGCGTGGGCGCAGGGAGTGGGTCCGAGCCGTCAGAAGTTGCCGTAGTTGACCTGCCAGGTCGGCAGGCCCATCCGGCGCCACACCGCCACCACGCGGTCGCGGTCGTCGAGGGAGACGCGCACCGCGTAGCGGTGGCGGACGTGGCGGTCGAACAGCTCGGTCTTCACGACGTCGTCGCTGCGGCCGTCGTCCGCGGCCCGCATCCACAGCTCGTCGTACGGCACGCCGTGCCGCTCCAGCCAGGCCTCGGTGACGGCCCGGTGGTCCTCGCTGCGGCCCGACAGCAGCACGATCGTGTCGCCGTCCGCCCGCCGGAACGAGTGCAGGGCCTGTCGCACCGAGACGTTGAGCAGGTCCTCGTCGCAGCGCGTGAAGTCGTACGGGCCGCGGTCCCCGCGCAGCGCGAGCGTGCCGTCGATGTCGCACAGCACCGCCGAAGGCAGTGCCGGGTCCGCGACGTACGGGGTCACGCCCGGGCGGGCGTTGAACCACTCGGCGGTGAGCCGCCAGCCACCGCGCCGCGCCTTCGCGTGCTTGTCGGCGAGGATGCGGATGATCTCCTCGCCGACCGCCCGCTCCCGACCGGCGTCACGGCGCACGCACTCCTCCACGGGCACGTCCGTGAAGTCGTGCACGACGAACTCCGCGTCCAGCCCGTTGACCGCCGCCTTCAGCCGCTTGGGGATGTGCGGGGTCAGGTGCGTGTTGTCGACGACCACGTCGAAGCCGCCCTCGACGGCCGCGCGGACCGCCGCGTCCTGCACGGCGAGCACGGTCTGCTCGTGTGCGTGCGAGCGGTTCCGCTCGGGTGCGGGGACGTCGAGCATGGCCCGCAGGTCGTCGAGGTTCACGCGGCGCATCCGGCCGCCCGACTCGGCCTGGAGGGCCCGCGCGGCCGTGGTCTTGCCCGAGGCGGGCAGCCCCGTCATCACGTGTACGTGGGGCACGGAAATCAGTTCTCCTCGTCGTTCTTGAAGGGGTCGGCGGCCGCCGGCCGGATCCGACGCCACGTCAGCAGCTCGGTGGAGCGGCCGTCCAGGCGCTGGAACACGGCCGCCCGCACGTCCCGGTCCGGCAGTTCGCGCACGGCACGCGCGAACGCGCCCCGGTCGGCGGCCAGATGGGCGAGCGAGGCGTACGCCTCGTCGATGGCCCGCTCGCGCTCCGCGAAGGACTTCTCCAGCCCCTCGATCAGCCCCCGCACCCACGCGTCGAACTCGTCCGGCACCTGCTCGAGCAGCGCGTCCAGCGGGCGGCCGCCCTGCGAGCGCAGGCCGGACAGCTCGGACAGCGGCAGGCCCAGTCCCTGGGCCAGGCGCTTGGCCGACACGCCGGCGAACCGCTGGATGCCGTGGCCGCGCCAGACGTCCCGCTCGGTGACGCCGGTCAGCACCTTGTGCAGGCGTACGTACTCGGCGAGCTTGGCCTTCGCGCGCACCCCGGAGGCGTACCGCAGCACGAACCCCTCGGCGTCCATGCCGGTGGCCCGACCGCCGCCGGGCAGCGTGTTCGCCCCGGTCAGCCGCAGCAGCTCCGCCAGCGGCATCGCCGGCCACGCCCGCACCACGGACCCGATCCCGTCCCACCCGGTGGCGGCCTCCGCCAGCGGCACCTCGGTGCCGTCCGCGCCGAACGCGGCCAGCAGCACCAGGTCACGCCGCTGCCCGTAGTCCACGACGATGCGGTTCTCCGGGTACAGGATCTCCGCCAGGTACGTCACCCCCGGCACCAGCGCCGAGGTGTCGGCGCCGTCCAGCCGGCGCTGCGCCCAGCGGGCCTGCTCGCTGACGAAGGAGCCCTTGGACGCCACCCGCCAGCGGTCCGCGTAGTGGAAGACCACCGCCAGGCTGCCGTCGACCTTGTCGTACACCTCGAACGGCTCGTCGGGCAGGGCCGGCGCGTACGGCTGCCCCGACTCGTGCTCGCCGACGTTGAAGAACTTCGGCAGCGGCAGGGCGACGACCTCACCCGTGACGTCGTCGGCCACCAGCCCGCGGCACCGGACGGTGATCCGGTTCCAGACGCGTTCGTACTGGCACACCCGCGTGTACGTGTAGATCGACAGGGGCAGCTCGGGGTGCGCCTTGCGCGTGACGTGCCCGGCGTCGATCGCCGTGGCGAGCTCGTCCGGCGGCAGCAGATCGTGGAGAGTCAGGCGGTCCTGGCTCATGGGGTCCCTCCCTCGGGTGATGCGCCATCCTCCCGTGCGGATGCGATCCAGGGGAAACGAATAAGCGCAGGCCACGGGTGGGGACGCGGTCCCGGCCCGGGCGGTTCCCACCGGTTTCGCCGGGCTGAGCGGGTGAAGGGGCGCAACCGCGGCGGGGCCGCTTCGTTGGGCACGGCGCCCCTCGAAAGGGCCCCGTACGAGAAGGAAGACCCCCACAATGCTCAAGAAGATCATGCTCACCGCTGCCGCCACCGCCGCCGTGGTCGGCGCCGGCGCCGCCGTCGCCGCCCCGGCCATGGCCATCGGCAACGACGACGGCATCAACACCGTCAACGGCAACGGTGCCCAGCAGATCTACGGCAACGGCAAGACCGAGGGCGTCATGAGCCCGCAGGCCAGCCTCGTCCAGGGCACCGCGAACAAGCTCTGCCTCGGTGTCCCCGCCAAGGTCAACGCGCAGTCCGTGCTGGCGATCATCGCCAACGTCGGCGTCCAGGACATCCCGGTGCTCTCCGCGCCGCAGGTCCAGCAGTGCGCCGAGAACTCGACGCAGGCCAAGGGCGACGAGCCGCTCTCGCACATCGCGGACAACATCCCGGTCCTGTCGGGCAACGGCGCCACCAACAGCTGACGTCCGTAGCCGGCCGGGGGCCGCGGTGCGCGAGGGCGCGCCGCGGCCCCCGCCCGTGGGCCGCCGCGGTCGCTCACCCCCCGGTCACTCACCCCCCGGTCACTCACCCCGCGGCCGCCCCCTCGGGAACGCGGCCCTCCCGGGTCCAGGCCAGCAGCTGCTCCGCCGACCACGCCGTGACCACCCGGTCCACCGGCACCCCGCACTCGTCGGCCCGCGCACAGCCCAGGACCTGCCAGTCCAACTGACCCGGCGCGTGCGCGTCGGTGTCGATCGCGAACAGCGTCCCCGCCGCCACCGCCTCCCGCAACAGCCGGCGCGGCGGATCCAGCCGCTCCGGGCGGCTGTTGACCTCCACCGCGGTCCCGGACTCCGCGCACGCGGCGAACACCTCCGCCGCGTCGAACTCCGACTCCGGACGGCCCCGGCCCGTCACCAGCCGCCCCGTGCAGTGCCCCAGCACGTTCGCCCGCGGGTGCCGCACCGCGGCCACCATCCGCCGGGTCATGGCCCGCCGCTCCATCCGCAGTTTCGAGTGCACGGACACCACGACCAGGTCGAGCCGGTCCAGCAGCTCGGGTTCCTGGTCCAGGGAGCCGTCCTCCAGGATGTCGCACTCGATGCCGGTCAGCAGTCGGAACGGGGCCCACCGGGCGTTCAGCCGCTCCACCACGTCGAGTTGCTCGCGCAGCCGCTCCGGTGACAGCCCCCGGGCCACCGTGAGGCGCGGCGAATGGTCCGTCAGGACCGCCCACTCGTGGCCCAGTTCGGCGGCCGTCGCGGCCATCTCCTCGATCGTCGCGCCGCCGTCCGACCACTCCGAGTGCACGTGGCAGTCGCCGCGCAGCGCCTTGCGCAGCGCCAGTGCCCCGGGCGCCGCGACCCGGCCCAGCCGCCCGTCCGCCCCGCCCGCGGCCTCGTGCTCCGCCACCGCCGACTCCGTGGCCTCCCGCTCCAGCCGCTCCAGATAGGCGGGGACCTGCCCGGCCAGGGCCTCCGCGACGACCCCGGCCGTCTTCGGCCCGATGCCCTTGACCGCCTCCAGAGTCCCGTCCGCCGCCCGCCGCTCCGCCTCGCCCGGCGCCATGGCGGCCACCTGCGCGGCGGCCGTGCGGAAGGCCCGTACCCGGTACGAGGGCGCCAGGGCGCGTTCCAGCAGGAACGCGATGCGCCGCAGCGCGGCCACCGGATCCATGGGCGCCTCCCGGAACCCCCCACCCCAGGATGGACCGCCGTCCATTGGCCCGCGACCTGGGTGGACGCGCCCCGGCGTGGGAAAATGGGGAGGTCACCCGGGTGCGCAACCAGGGAGGTGGATCATGGGACAGGCCCGCGAGGTCATGGACCGGCTCACCGCGGCGCTCACCACGACCAAGGACCTCAAGGCCGTCGCCGCGTGCTTCGCGGAGGACGCCTGCGCGGTCACCCCGGACATGGGCGTGCTGCGGGGGCGGGACGAGATCGTCGAGTACTTCCGGCAGGTCATGGACGCGATGCCGAACGCGACGTACGAGGCGGTGCGCCGGCACGAGACCGCCGACACCGCCATCGACGAGGGCTTCTACCGGGGCCGGAACACCGGACCGCTGGAGCTGCCCTCCGGCGAGCTGCTGCCGGCCACCCACAGGGAGGTGCGGATCCGGGGCGTCGACCTCGCCACCGTCGCCGACGGCCTGATCACCGAGTACCGGGTCTACTTCGACCAGTTGGAGTTCCTGGAACAGCTCGGACTGCTCCCCGAACCGACCGACTGAGGTCGGCCCTCCCCGATCACCGGCGCCGGGGAACGGACGTGCGAGAGTGGGCGTGCGTACCGGTGCACCGACACCGGCGGACGACGGGGGGCACGGCATGGCGGGCGGGACGGACGGCACGGGCGACGACGGCCGGACCGAGGACGACGGCGCCACCCCCGGCGCCGCCGGGCGCCGTGCCGGCCGGGCCCGGCTCCTGGTGGGCGCGGTCGCCGGCCTCGCCCTGCTCGGCGGCGGCGCCCTCCTCGCGGCCGCCCTGCTCGGCGGCCACCCGGCCCGCACGGCCCAGAGCCTGCGCCCGGACGCCGGCGCGTCCACGCACCCCGGAGCGTCCGCCGGCCGGGGGACCGCGGCCCGGCCCGGGACCGGCCACCGCCGCTTCACGCTCGTCGCCACCGGCGACATCATCCCGTACCCCTCGATCGTCCAGCGGGCCCGGGACGACGCCGGCGGCCGCGGATACGACTTCCGCCGGATCCTCGCGGGCGTGAAGCCCGTCGTGCACGCCGCCGACCTGGCGATATGCCACCACGAGATACCGTACGGACCGTCCGGCGGCCCCTTCACCGGATACCCCCTCTTCCAGGCCCCGCAGCAGCTCGCACGGGCCATCAAGGACACCGGCTACGCCTCCTGCTCGACGGCCTCCAACCACACCCTCGACGCCGGCTTCCAGGGGCTCGCCCGCACCCTCGACCAGCTCGACCTCGCCGGCGTCCGGCACACCGGATCCGCCCGCACCGCCGCCGAGGCCCGCCGGCCCGCCCTGCTGACCGCCGGCGGCGCCACCGTCGCCCAGCTCTCGTACACGTACGGCACCAACGGGATCCCGCTGCCCGACGGCAAGCCCTGGGCCGTCAACGTCATCGACGCCGAGCGGATCCTCGCCGACGCGCGGGCCGCCCGGCGGGCCGGGGCCTCGGTGGTCGTCCTCAGCGTCCACTGGGGCACGGAGTGGCAGACCGCCCCCGACGAGCAGCAGCGCGAGCTGGCCCGGCGCCTCACCGCCGCCCGCACCGACGGCCTGCCCGACGTCGACCTGATCATCGGCACCCACAACCACGTCCCCCAGCCGTACGAGAAGGTCAACGGCACCTGGGTGGTCTACGGCATGGGGGACCAGGTCGCCAGCTTCTACGAGGCCGACAAGCGGCGCGGCAACGAGTCCTCCATCCCCCGCTTCACCTTCGAGCCGTCCGCGGCCCACCCCGGGCGCTTCGACGTCGTCAAGGCCGAGTACCTCACCCAGTACTCCGACATGCGCGGCACCTTCCGGGTGGTGTGCACCTCCTGCGCGGCGACCACCTCCACCGCCGCGGAAGCCGACCGCCGGGAGTACGCGGCCGTGGACGCCCGGGTCACCGACGCCGTGCTGTCCCGCGGGGCCGCCGGTCAGGGCCTGCTCCGGGCCACCCGGTAGGGCCCGGGCCGCCCGGTTGGGGAGGAACCCCCGAGGGAAGTCCATGATTCCCTTCCGCTTAGTCCATGGGCCCGGCGGCCGGCCGTCCGCAAGCTGGACCGATGCGAACCCCCCTACGCTCCGTGGCGGCCGTCGCGGCGGGCGGTCTCGCGGCCGCGCTGCTCGCGGTCGTGCCGGTCGCCGCGGCGGCCACCCCCGTCACCCTCACCTCCGCCGACCTCGCGGTCCGCGTCGACCCCGCCTTCCCCCGCGTCCTCGACTACACCCGGCGCGCCACCGGCCAGGTGCTGTACGGCAACGAGGACCCGCTGGGCACCGTCCTCGTCAACGGCACCCCCCACACCCCCGCCGTGACCTCCACAATCACCGCGAGCGCGGTGGACTACGTGCTCGCCCTGCCCTCCGCGGTGACGATCCGGGCCCGCCTGCGCGTGACCGGCTCCGTCGTCGAGTTCGCGGTCACGTCGATCGAGGACACCGCCGCCGTGCGGGTGCGGACCCTCGCCATCCCCGACCACACCCTGGTCAGCGTCCGCAGCAGCCAGCCGGGCGCCGCCCTGGCCACCGCGACCATGCACACCGCCACCACCGGCACCGGCGACACCTTCACCCCGGTCACCGGCTCCACCCCCGTCGACCCGGCCCCCAGGACGGTGATGTTCGGGCTGGTCAACACCGCCGGACTGGCCGCCTCCGTCGACTCCAACTCCCTGTACGACAAGCCCTCCGGCGGCACCGCCCGCGAGAACGGGCGCATCGCCGAACGGGTCGTCGACAAGGGGGCGTACCGCCGGGCCGGCCTGTGGAGCGGCGACTGGCTCTACCGGGCCGAGGGCGCCGCCGACACCGACACCGAGCCGCTGCCGTACGCCCGCGTGGCGATCACGGGCGACCGCAACGGTGACGCGGTGGTCGACTGGCAGGACGCGGCCATCGCCCACCGCGACATCTGGACCCCGCCCACGGGCTGGCGGGCCACCGCGGACCGGGTGGCGCAGCGGATCCCGTTCAACTTCGCCTCCCAGGCCACCCACCCCTTCCTCCAGACCCTCGACGAGACCAAGCGGGTCAACCTCGCCACCGACGGCCTGGGCCAGTTCGTCCTGCTGAAGGGCTACGCCTCCGAAGGCCACGACTCGGCCCACATGGACTACAAGAACATCGGCGCCAAGCTCGGCGGCGCGGCCGACCTGCGGACCCTGACCACGTCCGGGCACGCGTACCGCGCCGACTTCGGGGTGCACGTCAACGCCACCGAGGAGTACCCGGTCTCCGCCACCTTCGACCCGGCCCGCCAGACCGGCGGCCGCGGCTGGGACTGGCTCGACCAGTCGTACTACGTCGACACCCGCAAGGACGGGCAGAGCGGACAGCGGCTGCAACGGCTCAAGGACCTCAAGGCCGCCGCCCCGGGCCTGGACTTCCTCTACGTCGACGTCTGGTACGGCGACGGCTACGTCTCCCGCGCGCTGCAGCGCGAGATCGGCTCGCTCGGACTCCAGTTGGCCACCGAGTTCCCCAACACCCTGACCGAGCAGTCCCTGTGGCACCACTGGGCCGCCGACGTCGACTACGGCGGCTCCGACCTCAAGGGCGTCAACTCGACCATCGCCCGCTTCGTCGCCAACCACGCCAAGGACGACTGGATCGCCCGGCACCCGCTGCTCGGCGGCGCCGAGCTCACCGCCTACGAGGGCTGGCAGGGCAAGAAGGACTTCACCGCCTTCCTGAACACCACCTTCGGGGTCGACCTGCCGACCAAGTTCCTCCAGGAGTCCCCGATCGTGCGGTGGGGGAACGACGCGATCACCTTCGCCGACGGCACGGAAGCCACCCTCTCCGGCCACACCCGCAAGATCACCAGAGGCGGCCGGCTCGTCCTCGACGGCGACAGCTACCTCCTCCCGCGGGACGGGAAGCTCTACCACTGGAACGCCAAGGGAGGCTCCACCACCTGGACCCTCCCGGCCGGCTGGACCAGCCCCAAGCTCTACGCACTCACCGACACCGGACGGAAGTTCGTCGCCGACCTGCCCGTCAGCCAGGGCCGCGTCACCCTCTCCGCCGCCGCCCGCACCCCGTACGTCGTGTACGACGGGCCCGCCCCCGCCGTCGCGGACCCGAAGTGGGGCGAGGGAACCCCGCTGAAGGACCCGGGCTTCTACGCGGGGGACCTCGCCGCCTGGACCGTCACCGGCACCGGAGCGGCCGTGTCCCGCAACGCCCTCGGCCAGTCCGAACTCACCTTCGCACCCGGGACCGCGCCCGAGGTCGCCCAGACCATGACCGGCCTCGCACCCGGCACCCACGCCGCCTCCGTCCGGGTCTCCACCCCCACCGGCCGGACCGCCACCCTGACCGTCAGCCCCGCCGGCGGCACGCCCGCCTCGGTCACCGCCGACGCGTCACCGCTCACCGACTCCCTCGGCGGCAGCGAGAAGAACGGCACGCGGATGCAGCGCATGAAGGTGCTGTTCGACGTGCCGGCCGGGCAGTCCACCGCCGTCCTCCGGCTCTCGGCGACCGCCGCCCCCGGCACCGTCGTCCTGGACGACGTACGGGTGGTGCCCACCGCCCGGACCCCGCTCTCCGGACACACCTACGCCGAGGACTTCGAACACGTCGACGCCGGCTGGGGGCCGTTCGTCTTCGGCGGCGCCGGCGGCTCCGCCACCGACCCGCGCACCCACGTCGCGCAGCGCAACGCCCCGTACACGCAGGCCGGTTGGAACGGCAAGCTGGTCGACGACGTCATCGGCGGCCAGAACTCCCTCAAGTCCCACGAGGAGCGGGCCGGGCTGCTGTACCGCACCCTGCCGCAGACCCTGCGCTTCACCCGGGGCCACGCGTACCGGGTGTCCTTCCGCTACGAGAACGGCTTCGCCGGCGACTACCGGTTCGTCACCGGAGCCGGCACGACGGAGACCCCCACCGCCCTCGGGCAGGCCCGCACGCCGGCCACGTTCGCCACCACCTTCACGGCCGGCCCCGACGCCTGGATCGGCGTCCGCAAGGTCACCGGGGAGGGCTCGCACGACGAGGCGGACCTGATCCTCGACGACCTCGCCGTGGACGACCTCGGCCCCGCAGGCGGCGGCGAACTCCTGGTCCCGCAAGGGGAGATGAGCGTGACGGCGGTCGACAGCGAGGAGACCGCCGGCGAGAACGGACGCGCGGCGAACGTCCTCGACGGCGACCCCGCCACCATCTGGCACACCGAGTGGTACGCCCGCACCGCGCCCCTGCCGCACGAACTCACCCTCGACCTCGGCGCCACCTACGACGTCTGCGCCCTGCACCTGCTGCCCCGGCAGAACCAGAGCAACGGCCGCATCGCCGACTACCAGGTCTTCACCTCGACCGACGGCACCACCTGGGGACCGGCCGCCGCCACCGGCACCCTCCCGGACACCACGGCCCAGCAGGACGTGCTCCTCACGCCCCGCCCGGCCCGGTACGTCCGCCTGCGCGCCACCCGCGAGGTCGACGGCAACCCCTGGACCTCCCTGGCCGAGCTCAACGTGGGCCACCTCCCGTGACCCCACCCGCCGGCGCTCCGGACCCGCCCCGCACCCCGGGCCGGGTCCGGACCGCGTACCAGCGCGCGGCCACGACGAGGGCCACCCCGTACACCGCGAACGCCCCGATGCCGACCCAGGACACCAGCAGCGCGTCCTCCGCCGACGGCATGTCGCCGCGCCGCAGCGTCACCACCCCCGCCGAGGCCAGGCCGAGGTATCCGACGCCCAGCACCCCGTACGGCGCCAGCGTGGCCGCCCCCACCACCGCGGGCACCAGCGGCAGCGACCGCGGCACCCGCCGCCCCCGCAGCACCGGCACCCAGCGCGGGAACACCAGCCCCCACGGCCGCACCAGCCCCCAGAGCAGGAACACCCCGAGGCCCGCCAGCAACGCGGTGAAGTCGATCCCCCAGGACGCCAGCGTCAGCCACAGCCCCGACGCCCCGTTGCGCTCCTCCTCCGCCACCAACTGCGCCCCGGTGATCCCCCCGAACGTGCCCCCCACCGCCCACACCGTCTTCATCGCCGCGTACGGCAGGAACGCCGCCGTCCCGCCCCACGCGGCGACCCGCACCCGCCGGGGCGGCGCCCCCACCTCCGCCCCGCCAGGGGCCGCACGCTCCGGCCCCCGCCCACCGCGCGCGGCCCCGGCCAGCACCAGCGCACCGACCGCGGCCCACGCATGCTGCCCGGCCGACGCCCAACCGTCGGGAGCGGCGCCGGACAGGACCGCCACCAGGTCCATGAGCAGACCGAAGGCGGCCGCCCCGGCCGCCGCGCACAGCCCCCACAGCGACCACCGCAGCCACGGCCGCGCCCCGTAGCGCAGCACCGTCGCGCCCGCCACGGCGACCAGCCCGCCGAACCCGGCGGCCGCCCACCCCAGCCAGACGGGCCCCGCGTGCGGCCCGAGCCGAAAGGCGGGCGTGTCCGTCACGGCGCACCCCAGCCCCAGCCCCGCGTACGCCGCCGCCCAGACCACCACGGCACGCGCGGCCGCGAACGGCGTGGCCGCCAGCATTCCCCAACGACCGTTCACCCGACGGTCGGGCACCTCGATGACATCGTCCATGGCCTGACGGTCGCACCCCCGACCACCGCCCCACGTCGGCCCGCGGTGTGATCCGCCTCCGCCGCCCGGGGGAGCCCACCAGCCGCCGCGGGCGTTTCCGCGCCTCGGAAGTGTGGTCGTCTCAGCTCGGTAACAGCCGCCGCGCCGTAGCGGCCGCTCGGCGAGAATCCAGTTCCCGAGGGGCCGGCGGGGACCGGCAGGAGTCCGCCCGGCGAACGGGCGGGGTGGGGGGAAGCGTTGATGCGGCGGGGGCCGGTTTTCACGAGGTACGTGCTGTGGTCGCTGGCCGCCGTCATGGCGGCTTCGGCAGCGTGGATGTTATGGGCGGGCAGTGGCCCGAGTTCCGACTTCGCGACGATCGGGGCCTGGTTCCTGGGCATCGCGGCGCTCATGCTGCCGTTGGTCGAGCGGCTGCTGCATCCGGAGCCCGTCGCGCCCCCGGAACCGGCGGACGAGGCCGACGACCTGGCGCGTACCGTCGAAGGGCAGTGGCGGGAGGAGGCCCGGGCCCGCAGCCTGCGGGACCCGCGGGTGGTGCCGCTGACGTGGTCCGCGACCAGCCGGGACGTCGCCGACAGTCCGCAGGCGGTGTTCGGCGGGAACGGCGCCGGACGGATCGCGCGGGTCACCACCGACGGCAGGCTGGACGGCGACTTCGACGCGGCGGTCACCGCCCTCGGCGCGGAGTTCGGGCGCATCCCCAGCGGGCGGCTGGTGGTGCTCGGCGAGCCGGGCGCGGGGAAGACCGTGCTCGCGATGTTGCTGACGCTGGGCCTGTTGGGACGCCGCGGGCCCGGAGACCCCGTGCCGGTCCTGCTGTCCGTGGGCGCCTGGGACCCGGTGAACCGGTCGCTGGACGGCTGGGTGGTCGAAACCCTGGCCGCCACCTACTACGCCGGGCGTCCCGAGATCCCGCGCCGGCTGCTGGAGCGGGGCCTGCTCCTGCCGGTCCTCGACGGCCTCGACGAGATCCCCGAGTCGGCACGGCGCAACGCGGTGCGGGTCGTCAACCGGTTCACCGGGGAAGAGCGGCCCGTGGTGGTGACCTGCCGGTCGGCCGAGTACGAGGACGTGATCGCCGGCGGATCCCCGGTGCTGCACCGCGCGCCCGTGGTGGAGGTACGTCCGGTCGAGGTCGAGGACACCGTGTCCTACCTGCAGAGCGTGGACTGGCCGGACGGCACCTCCTGGGACCGGGTCGTGCACCACCTGCGCACGGAGTCCGACACCGCGCTCCACCAGGCACTGCGTACACCGCTGATGATCTCGCTGGCCCGCATGGTGTACACGCGGTGCGGCGGGGATCCGACCGAACTGCTCGATCCCGTGCAGTTCCACTCCCGGCACGTGATCGAGGACCACCTCTCCGCCCGGGTGATCGATGCCGCCTACGCACCGGACCGGCTGCCGTCCGGAGAACCGGTCGACCCTTCCGACCCGGCCGGATTCCCGCACGCTGGAAGGCCGTTGGCGCCACCTGGTGCCGTCGGAGCGCCGGATGCGGTGGGTCCCGCGGCTCCACCGCGCACCGCGGCGGCCCGCGGGCCGCAGTGGGACGCCGAGACTGCCCGGCGCCTCCTGACCTACGTCGCCCACTACCTGCACAGCCACGGCGAACGCGAACTGGTCTGGTGGCGGATGTCGGGCCGACTGCTCCCCATGTGGGCCGTGCCGGCCGGGGCGCTCGCCCTCGGCATGGGCATGGCGGGGGTCGCGGTGGTCGGGTCCGGCCTGGCCGACGACCGGGACCTGCTGCCCGCGCTCGGGATCGGCGGCCTGCTCGTCGGGATCGGCACGGCGGTGGTGGCCGTCGCCCTGCTCGCCGCTCCCCAACGACCGCCCAGGCGCCTGTCCTGGGGCCGGGCCGGATCGCTGCGGCGGCTGCGCGGCGGATTCCTCAAGGGCTTCGCGCTCACGATGGTCCTGACGGCCCCGCTGCCGGCCACGTTCGCCCTGATCCTCGCGGTCGACGAGCAGCCGCTCTCCGTCTACCTGAACTACGCCGACCTGATCGGCGGCTGCACGGCCTTCGCCTGTGTGGTGGGGCTGGGCCTGGCGACCCGCCACTGGCTCGATTCGCCGCCCCGCGCCGCGGCCCAGGCGACTCCGGACCTGTCCCTCGCGGAGGACCGGAGGGCATCGGCCGTCGGCGCGGGGAGCGCCGGGCTGGTCGTGGCACTGCTGGCATGGCCCTTGGTCCTGGTGGGCGTGCTGGCCGGACGGATCGGCGGGCTGTCCCTCAGCGGCTGGCCGGGGTGGCCCGACCACTACGACCCTCCGGGGATCGCGCGCTCGACGTTCGGAGGCGTGTACGACCTGTCCACGGGCTTGGGGGACCTCAGCGCCAAGTTGGTCCTGGTCTTCTTCCTCCTGCCCCTGGTCCTGGGTGCCGTCTTCGCCGTCTCCGCGCTCATGACGAGGGCTTATCCCCGATTCCTGCTCATGCTCGTCTACCTGGCGCTCCAGGGCAGGCTGCCCCTGCGGTTCATGGCGTTCCTGCGCGACGCGCGCAACCGCGGGCTGCTGCGGCAGTCGGGAGACGCGTACCAGTTCCGCCACGTTCGGCTGCAGGAGCACCTGGTGTCCGGCGCGACGGTGCCGGACGGACCGCAGACCGCCGCCCGCAGCACCGGCCTCGACACAGCGCGCAGGCGGATCGGGAGCCGCGGCCGGGCGGTGGCGCTCGCCTGTGCGGTGCTGGCGGTAGTGGCGCTGGGGACGCCTTTCGCGGGCCGCCCGAAGGACACGTCCAGCGCTGTGCTCGGCGGATTCGGCGACGGAGTCGAACGCGTCGTGTTCAACCCGGACGGCCGGACCCTCGCCACCGTGCAAGGCGGCACGCTGTGGGAACTCATGGGCCGTGGCACGACGTACGTACAGGTGTGGAGCCTCGACGACGGACACCGCCTCGCACGCATGGAGTGCTCCGGGAAGCTCGACGACGTGGTCTTCGCGGGCAACGGGCGCGCTCTCGTCACCAAGGGGCGGACGGGCCCCTTCGAGCATCCCCGGCGCTACGTCCAGCTGTGGGACTCCGGCTCCGGAGCCGCGCTGAGCAGACCCCTCGGAGGGGATCAGGCCGCTTATGCAGGCGTGGGCGCGGACGGCCGGGTGAGCCTGCTGGTCATCGGGAGGAACGGCGGCGGTGTGATGGTGCGTAGCGTCGTGGACGGGCACACCAGCCGGTTGACCGGACCGAGTGCGCAGGGGGTGGAGTCCGCCGTCCTCAGTCCCGACGGACGCTTCGTGGCCACCATGAACCAGAACTCCGTGATGCAGCTGTGGAGGGTGTCCGACGGCCGCCCGATCGGTGGCGCCGGATCCGTCCACAAATCCGACGCCTTCTTCAGCGCCGACTCGCGCGTAGTAGCTGTGGTCACGGCGGACATGAAGAGCGTGGAGGTACGGGGCACCCTCGACGGCCGGATCAAGAGCACCCTGCGCACCGGTGATGCCGGCATGAGCAGAGTCCTGCTCAACGCGGACGGGAGCAGGGCCGTGACCGACGGCTACTCCGACCTCCAGCTGTGGGACACGGCCACGGGCCGCAGGATCGGCGGGCCGCTGGCCGGCACGGATCCCGACCGGTCGGAGACCGGCTACGTCGCCGTGGCGCGCTTCAGCCCGGACGGGCGCACGCTCGCGACGACGGTGGGCCCCGACCTGCAGCAGATCCGGCTGTGGAGCACCGCGGACGGACGCCCCATCGGCCCGGCCCGCTCCGGTCACGTCGAACGGATCAAGGACATCGCCTTCAGCCCCGACGGGCTCACGCTCGCGACGGCGTCGGAGGACGAGACCGTACGGCTGTGGCGGCTGGACACGCTGGGGCTGCGGGACCGGGCGGGCCTGCTCGGCAACGGGTGAGCCGGGCGTCCCCCACTACCCCCGCCCCCTCCCTCACCACCCCCGCCGCTGCTCCCGGAACCGGGCCGGGGGCAGGCCCACCCGGCGGCTGAAGAGGCGGCTGAAGTAGGAGGGGTCCTCGTAGCCGACGCGGCGGGCGACCGCCGCCACCGGCAGGTCCGTGCGCACCAGCAGCTCCTTCGCCCGGGCCAGCCGGATGCCCAGCAGGTACTCCTTGACCCCCTCGCCGGTGATCCGCCGTACCGCGGCCCGCAGTTCGGCCAGCGACATCCCCAGCCGCGCCGCGTGCCCGGCCACCGGGATCGGCAGCAGGGCGTCCCGGGCCAGCACCTCCATCACGGTGTCCCCGCGCGGGCCCACCTCCAGACGCGCGTGGCGCAGGGCCACCAGCAGCGCGTGCACGGCGGCCGCGGCCTCCACGTCCAGCAGCGGGCTCTCGCGCCGGGCCGCCCGCGCGATGCCCTCCACGACGGCCCGTACCTCGGTCGTGCCGCCCAGCGGCACGACGGGGGAGTGGGGCGTGATGTACCCCAGGTCCGTGTACGCGGCCACGCCGCCGCCGGTGAAGTCGACGAACGCCTCGTCCCACCCGGTCGCCGGATCGGGTGCGTAGTGGTGCTCCACCCCCGGCACCAGCCACAGCAGCACCGGCGCGGCCACCGGCACCGCAGGGCGCCCGCCGTACGAGAACCAGCCCCGCCCGCGCGTGACGACCACCGCCACGTGGTGGTCCAACGCCCGGGGCCCGACCGTGGGCAGCGCCCCCTCCTGGAACCCCACCCCCAGGCACACCAGCCCGAGCCGGCGGTGGCCCGGCGACGGCGAGAAGTAGCGCATCCACGTGCTGTGCGGCATGCCGGGTGATTGTGGGCGAGCGCCGCGCCCGACTCAAGGGTGCCGGGCCCCGGGGCACGCCGGCGGCCCGGCGCCGGGTACACCGGGTTTGCCGCCCCGTACCAGGGGCAGCAGCGGGGTTCCAGAGCGGACGCGAGCCCCGGGAGGCACTGATGTCCACCGGCACACTGATCGCCGTCATCGTCGCGGTCGTCGTCGTGCTGATCCTCGTGGCGGCGGCGGTCGGGATGCTCGTGCGGCGCCGTCGCCTCCGGCGCGACTTCGGGGACGAGTACGACCGCGTGGTCGAGGAGCAGGGCGGCCGGACGGCCGCCGACAGCGAACTGCGCGAGCGGCAGCGGCGCCACGACGAGCTCGAGCTGAGGGAACTGAGCCCGGAGGTGCGGCAGCGGTACGCCGACGAGTGGCGCGGCGTACAGGAGCGCTTCGTGGACCGCCCCGAGGGCGCGGTCGGCGAGGCCGACACCCTGGTCACCCGGCTCATGCGCGAACGCGGCTATCCCGCGGACGGGTACGAGCAGCAGGTCCAGGACCTTTCCGTGGAGCACGGCCGCACGCTCCAGCACTACCGCACCGCCCACGCCGTGAACCGGCGCAGTGAGGGCGGCGGCGCGACGACGGAGGAGCTGCGCGGCGCGATGGTGCACTACCGCGCGCTCTTCGACGACCTGCTCGGCAGCGGCGCCACGGGCGGCGCACCGCTCCGCGACCGCGAATGACGAGGTGAACCCCATGGCACCGATGACACCCATGGCACACGACGACGACATGCACGGCCGCGGCCGACAGCAGTGGACCACCGAGGACCCGGCCCGCGCCGACGCGGGGGAGCGCGCGGCCGTCTACCCGGGCGAGGCCACCGGGGACGTGGACCGCCGGGACGAAGTGGACCGCCCGGACGGACTGGACCGCCGGGACCAAGCCGACCCCCGGGGCCCGGCTCGGCGGGAGGAGCGCGCCCCGGCGGACGCGGCCGTGGGCGACGGCGGACCCGCGCCCGGCACCGGGGCCGGGGCCGGGGCCGGCACGACGGAGGACATCGCCGACGGCGGGGCCGGCCGCCGCGCCGCCGACGGGCGACGTGACGCGGGCGGCAAGCGACGCGAGGCCGATGAGCAACCCCTGCTCGAAGCGGGGCAGGCGGCCGAGTTCCGGGACCGCTGGAGCGGCATCCAGGCCGGCTTCGTGGACGACCCCCGCGACTCCGTGCGCGAGGCGGACGAACTGGTGGCCGCCCTGATGCGGACCCTCGCCGGCACCTTCGCCGACCGCAAGCAGCAGCTGGAGGGGCAGTGGCGCCAGGACGGGGAGCCGGCCACCGAGGACCTCCGGATGGCCCTGCGCCAGTACCGGTCGTTCTTCAACCGGTTGCTCACCACCTGAGCCCCTGCACTGAGCCCCTGCACCTGGGCCCCGGGCACCGCCGTCCGAGCCCCCGGACCGCGGTCGCGAACAGGGACGGCCGGCCCCTCGCCAGGGGCCGGCCGTCCGCTGCTTCTCCTCCTCCTTCGCTACGTCGCGCGCCGGGCTACTTCGCCCCGGACGGACCGACCTGCACCGTGGTGCGGGCGCCGCCCGACGCCTCCTTGAGGACCGCGATGCGGGTGCCGGTGTCCGGGACCTTCACGCCGACCTGTGGCAGGTCCGGGTTCCAGTACACGCCGGTGTGGTCGTCGAAGGCCGGTACGCCCGGGCGCTCCTGGACGAGCAGCGGCACGCCGTTGCGGTGCAGCACCACCTCGGCCGACGGCTGCAGCGAGAACGTGGCGTCGAAGGTCTGGGCCCGCGCGTTCACCAGCGTGCCGTCGGCGAAGCGCAGCGCCTCGGGACGCGCGTCCACGGGCAGGAGCATGCCCGAACCCGGGTGCGCCTTCGTCGTGTTGTCGCTGTACGCGGTGTCCCACAGCCACACCAGCACGCCCGGCTGGTACGGGTAGAACTCCACCGTGTCCTTGCGCACCGGGTCCGAGCCCCAGCCGAAGTTGTACGGCCCGGTCTTCAGGTACGCCCCGTAGCCGACGTAGCGCCGGTTCTCCACCACGTACGCGCGCGGGTGCTCCGCGATGCCCGTACGCCCCTGCGTGCGCGACCACTTGACCGCCGTCCAGCCGTTCGCGCCCTGCTCCGCGCCGTCGCGCAGCAGCTCGCGGCCGTCGGCACCGGTGGTGATGCGGATGTCGTCGAAGGTGACGCCCTTGCCGTGGGTGTTGGAGTCTGAGGTCACCCGCAGCCGGAGCTGCACGCCCTTGCCGGCGAACTCGTCCAGGGGCACGCCGAGTTCCTGCCAGCCGCCCGACGTCCCCGAGACCCCGCGGGCCGGTACGGGAGCTCCGCCGACCGTGCCCGGCAGCACCCGCCAGGTGCCGCCGCCGTCGGTGGAGGCCTCCACCGTCAGGAAGTCGTAGTCCTGCTCGATGTCGTACCAGACCCGGGCGCCGAGCCGGGCGCCCTCGGCGGGCACCTGCACCGTGCGCGTCAGGGTGTTGTCCATGAAGTCGCCGGTACCGCTCCACCACTGGCTGCCGCCCTCGTACGGGTCGGTCAGGTCGGTGGCGTCCACCGAGGGCGGCAGGTGCACCAACAGGGCCTGCGGGTCCTCGGTGTTGTAGCCGGAGACGCCGAGCACCGCCCGGGTACGCCGGCCCGCGTCCGCCTCGGTGTAGTCCAGCCAGCCCAGCTGCAGCTTGCTCCACGCGTCGAGGTCGCCCGGAACGTCACCCGTGGTGTTGCGGCCCTTGCCGAGGTACGAGGCCGAGGACATCAGCGACCAGAAGTTGACGCTGTTGTCCCCGTCCGAGCTGTACATGTCCGGCAGGCCCAGGTCGTGCCCGAACTCGTGCGCGAACAGCCCGACTCCGCTGTTCTCGCCGCCGGTGAGGTAGTCGCCGGCCCAGATGCCGGAGTCGCCGACCGGGGTGCCGCCCGCCTTGTTGCCCTCGGGGCCCGCGGTGCCGGCCTGGTTCCAGTACGCGAACCAGCGGTGCGCCCAGACGGCGTCCTTGCCCTGCGCGCCGCCGCCCCAGGTCTGGTCCTTGCCCGCGTGGACGACGACCAGGTGGTCGAGGTAGCCGTCGGGCTCGCTGAAGTCGCCGTCGTGGTCGACGTCGTAGCGGTCCCACACGTCGTACTGGGCGAGCTCGGCCTTGATGTCGGCGGGAGTACGGCCCTTGGCGCGCTCGCCGTGGTACCAGGCGTTCGTGGCGTCCTTGATCAGGTCCCAGTTGGTGCGGCACTGACCGGGCTCGGAGCAGTTGTCCGTACCGTAGCGGGCCTCGTTCCAGGGCAGCCGCACCCAGTCGGAGACCTGGCCGTCCAGGTCGTAGCGGCCGGATGACTGCAGCCGGTAGTAGTTGCGCAGGCTCACCGCGCCGGGCTCGGCGGAGAAGAACTGGCGCTGGTAGTACGCGCGGTCGAAGTCCTTGCGCCACACGGTGTGGTTGTCGGCCTTGACCGGCTTGTCGATCGTGTTGTGACGCGGGCCCGGCGTACCGCCGAAGCGCGGTTTGCCCTCGAACTCGGTGGTGGTGTCCACCTGGTCGCCGAACTCGGCGAGGATCACGAAGATCTTGTCCTTGCGCTCCTGCGCCAGCTCGACGTACCGCTTGCCCACCTTGACGGTGGGCGGGAGACCGCCGTTCGCGGCGGGCCGCAGGGCCCCCGCGGCGACCTTCTCCAGCGCCTGGCGGCGCAGCGCCTGCCGCTGGAGCTCCTGCGGCGCCGGCGGCGGGGCGTCGGTGCGGGTGGTGGTGGCCTTGCCGCTCGCCGGGAAGACGGCGGGGGACGCCTGGGCGGCGTCGGGCTGGGGTGCGGCGAGCGCGGGTGCGGGTGCGGGTGTGGGTGTGGCGAGTGTGCCGGTGGCGAGTGCGAGTGCGGGTGCGGCGAGCGCGGGTGCGGTGAGCAGCGCCAGGGATATCGCCGCCCCTGCCGCGAACAGTCTGCGCAACGTACGCGTCCTTTCGGGAAGTTGGCCATGGGCTCGGGCCGGTGGTCGACGGGGCGGCCGTGGGAAAGCCGGCCGGCCGGGTACGGGCCTGGGCCGGCAGTAATATTTCACATGTGACAGGTCATGCCTAGGTGTGGGTGCGCATGAAAACGGCCGGATTCCCGGTGCGGGTGCGGGTGCGGGTGCGGGTGTGGGAGGGGGAGGGAGCAAGGTGGGGCGGGGGTGGGGGTGAGCTCGCTTCGGGGGCGGGGGCGGGGGGGGGGGGGGGGGGGGGGGGGGGGGGGCGGCGGGCGGCTCGCTTCGGGGGCGGGTCCCGTGGTGTGTGGGTCCCCTCGGCGCTTGACCGCCCATGGCCTGCAGGCCCTGCGGCAGGCCCACCCCGGAGGCTTTGGGGCTTCGCCCTGGCCTTCGGCCACCTCCGGCCCGGGCCTGCCTTCGGACCGGCCTGCCATGGGCGGTCAAGCGCCTCCCCCACACACCACGGGACCCGCCGGCACCGCCAGGGATACGACGGCCGGGGGTGGCGGGGGCGCCCATGTGGGCGATCGGTACCGGCAAGGATCCGATGGTCGGGGGTGGGGCGTGGGTCCATGGGGGCGAGCCGTGCCGACAAGGGCTCGGTGGTCGGCTGGTCGGCTGGTCGGCGGGCTGGTGGCTGGTGGTCGGTGGCCGGGGGGTGGGGTGCGAACTCGCCGGGCACCTACCGTGTCATCGCGTCGCGAGTCCGAACGTTCCCATGAGCAGGGCCACTCCGGCTGCCAGCCAGGTCGCGTAGTCGCCGATGTGGCCCGAGTGCAGCCGCCGCAGCGGGACGACCACCCACCGGGACAGCGTCGTCAGCCCGGCTCGTGTCCGGCGGGCCCGGGCGCCCGGGAGCGCCGGGCCCCACAGGGCCGCGGCCGCCAGGCCGGCGGCCAAGGCTGCCGAGAGCAGGCCCAGTAGCACCCCCGACGTCGTCCAGCCGCTCTCCGGCAACCCCTTGGTGGTCGGCTCGGTGGGCGTGCGGGTGGGGTGTGGGCCCGCCGGGTCCGTGGACCGTGGGCCCGCTTCGGTGGAGCTCGGGCCGGCGGACCCGCCGGGCGTGCCTGCATCGTTCGCGCCGCTCGTGCTGCCCGCACTGCCCGCACTGCCCGTACTGCCCGCCGCGACCGCGCGTGCGTAGCCAACCCGGTCCGTGAACTGCGCCGCGCCCGCGGCCAGGGAACGGCCCACGCCCGGCAGTACGCCCACCGCGAGGGAGCCCGCCAGCAGCAGTGCCGGAACGGCGAGCATGACCCCCGGGACCCGCCGCTGCGGGTCGCGGACCTCCGGCTCCTCCCCGAAGCCCGTGGTCTCCGGGCCCGGCCGCCGCGCCGGCGGCCGGGGGCCCGCGCCGGCGAACACCCGTGCCCCGGCACGCAGTACCGCGCCTCCCGTCACCGCCGACACCACCACGAACACGGCCACCAGCCAGCCCGCCCACTGCCCGGCCGCGTGCTCGGCCAGCGCCTTGCCCAGCCCCGTCCCGAACGGCGGCAGCCCCGCGATCGCCAGGCCCCCGAGCCCGAACAGCACCCCCGCGAAGGGCAGGTCGCGTCCCCGCCCGTACAGCCCGTGCTCGTCCACCGAGCCGTGTCGGTCCAGCAGGACGCCCACCAGTGCGAACAGGGCCGCCTTGGCCGCGGCGTGCCCGGCCGCGTACACCGCCGTGCCGGCGGCCGCCCCCGCCTCCAGCAGGGCCACCCCCACCAGGAACAGGCCCACGTGCGCCACGGTCGAGAAGGCCAGCAGCCGCTTCAGGTGCCGCTGCTGCCAGCACAGCACCGCCCCCACCAGTGCGGTCAGCACGCCCAGTGCCACGAACGCCGCCGTGTACGCCTCCTGCGGGATCCCGCCCGGGCCCGCGAACACCGCCCCGTACGTGCGGGCCAGCCCGTACACCCCCAGCTCGACCATCACGCCCGACAGCAGCATGCACACCGGCGTCGGCGCCATCGCGTGCGCGTCCGGCAGCCAGAAGTGGAAGTGTACCGCCGCCCCCTTCACCAGCAGCCCCGCGGCCAGCAGCGCGAACGCCGCCACCACCAGCGCGTCCGGCTCGCGCCCCGCCAGCGCCGCCCCGATCCGCGCGAACGCCAGCTCCCCGGTGCGCGCGTACAGCAGCCCGGTGCCCAGCAGCACGCAGTACCCCGCGAGCGACCCGGTGAGCGCGAAGGCCAGTGCCCCCTGGAGGGGCCGCGGGTCCTCGACCCGGAGGCCGGTCAGGGCGTACGCCGCGACACCCATCAGCTCGAAGAACACGAAGGCGTCGAACAGGTCCCCGGTCAGCGCGAAGCCGCACATCCCCGCTTCGAACAGCAGGATCAGCGCCGGGAACGCCCCCGGTCGGCCGGTGCGCGGCTCGTCGAAGTACCGCCAGGCGTACCCCAGCGCCGCCGGCACCAGCACCCCGGCGAGCAGGGCCAGGCCCACCCCGATCCGGTCCGCCGCCAGCACGACGCCCACCTCCCGCCCGGGCACCGGCTCCCACCCGCCGACCCAGGCGATCGCCCGCCCTTCGCCGGTACGCACCCACAGCGCGGCGAGCACGGCCAGTTCACCGGCCGCGCAGACCAGGGCCAGGGCGTCCGCCGCCACGCGCGGCAGCCACCGTCCGGCCACGGCCAGCAGCACCGCACCCAGCATCGGCAGGGCCACCGCGGCCGGCAGCAGCAGCTCCGTCCGGGCGGTCAACCCCGCAGTCCCGTCAGGGCGTCGGGATCGACCGTGCCGTGCCGTTTGGCGAGCTGCAGCACCAGCGCCAGCAGCAGGGCGGTCACCGCCGCCCCGACCACCACGTCGGTCAGGGTCAGCGCCTGCGCGACCGGGTCCACCACCACCCGGCCCGGCGGGATGTCGGTGAAGTACGGGGCGGTGCCGCCCTTCCGGTAGCCCACCGCCAGCAGCAGGACGTAGGTGCCGGACTCGACCACGGTCAGGCACCCGACGGCCTGGACGGCGTGACGGCTCGTCACCACCCCGTAGAGTCCGGCGAGCACCAGCCAGCCGGCGGCCAGGTACGGCAGTACGGTCATGCGGGTTCGATCTCCACTGCCTGGTCGATGAAGGAGGCCAGCAGCACGACGACGGCGGAGCCGACCTCCAGGCCCACGGCCGCGTTCAGCAGCGGCACGAGGCCACCGGAGGCGAGCTCCCCGAGCGTGCCCAGGCCCAGGACGTTCTCCAGGTACGCCGCCCCGTGGACGACGCCCAGGAGGCCGAGGGCGGCGAACGCTCCCGCCCCGACCGCGTCCGCGACGTCCAGCACCGCCCGCGGGCGCACCCGTCTCAGCACCCGGTAGTCCGCCGCCAGGTACGCGACGTGCAGGCCGGAGGCGACCACGACACCGCCCTGGAAGCCGCCGCCGGGGGTGAGCTGCCCGTGCGCGATCACGTAGAGGCCCGTCACGACCGCGACCGGGAGCAGCACGGTGCCGGCTGCCCGGACGGGTGGCAGTACGGACCCGGGCCGCGGGGTGCGGGCCTGCTCGTCGCGGGCCCGGCGCAGCAGCACGACGGCGCCCAGCACGGCGGTGAACAGGGTGAACTCCTCGCCGAGGGTGTCGAAGGCGCGCTGGTCGAAGTTGACGGCGGACACGGTGTTGGCGGTGCGGTGGTCCAGCGCCGCGGCCACCGCCCGGTCCGCGTACGGGTGCCGGTCCCCGCCGAAGCCGGGCAGGTCGAGGCTGGCGGCCGCCCAGCCGGCGGCGATCAGCGCGGCCGCTACCAGGAACAGCCGGATCCGCGCGGCCCGGCTCACCGGCCGCGCCCTTCGCCGGCCCGCCCGCCCCCACCCTCGGCGGGCGCGTCCGCGGTGGCGCGGCGCACCGCCCGCACGGTCAGCAGGATCAACAGCGGCGTCATCACGCTCCCCACCGCCAGCTGGGACAGCGCCACGTCGGGCGCCTGGACGAGGGTGAACAGGAGGGCGAGGAGCAGCCCCAGCACCCCGAGCACGACGGCCTGGCGCACCGGCTCACGGGTGAGCACGGCGACGGTGCCGGTGGCCGCGACCAGGAGGACGGCGAGCAGCACGAGGGCTTCGGTCACGGCGCCGCGTCCCGTTCCAGTCGTCCCTCCGCCTGCGCGGTGACGCGGCCGACGGCCATCGTCGTCAGGCTGCCGCCGCCCACCACCAGCAGGGCCAGCAGCAGGAGTTTCACGGCCTGCCGTCCGGGCCCCGCGGCCACCGCCAGGCCCAGCGCGATCAGCGGCAGCCCGAGCGAGGCGGCGGGGGAGAGGGCGTGCAGCCGGGCGTACGGGCGGGACAGCGCGGCCAGTGACAGCGCCGACAGCAGCACCACCGCGACCCCGGCCCCGGCCAGCACCCCCGCGCACGCCGCCTGCGGCGTCACGCCCCGCCACCCCCGCCCGAACCGGCCGGTCCGTCCGGGCCCGCAGCTCCGTGCGGGCCCGCGGGACCCTCCGCACGCCCCGGTCCGTCCGCACGCCCCGGTCCGTCGGACCTCGCGGGTCCGTCGGACCCCGACGGTCCGTCCGACCCGTGCTTCCCGTCCGTCCCGGATCCGCCCCCGGCGCGGGACGCGGCCGGGGCGGGGCCGCCCTCCGGGGCCGCCAGGAACCGGGCGAAGACCAGTACCCCCACCGGTCCCAGCACCGCCAGGACCAGCGCCGGATCGAGGTAGGAGTCCCGGCCGTACGCCTGGGTGAGGAGCAGCAGCACGGCCGTGGCGACCGTCCCGGCGAAGGCCAGCCCGGCCAGCCGCCCGGCCGGCGGCCCCTGGCACGCCGTCCACACCGCGACCGGCAGCGCGAGCGCCATCAGCGCGGCCGCCCCCAGCAGCCAGCCGTTCACTGCCGCCGCCCGTTCGTGAGGGCGTCCGTGAGCACCCCGGGGGGACCGGGCAAGGCGTGCACGAGCACGAACCGACCCCGCCCCAGCCCGACGGCGTAGGCCCCGGGAGCGGCCGACAGCAGGGTGCACGCCCACGCGGCGCCCGTGCCGCGGCCCAGCTCCAGCGTGTGGAAGCGGCCGCGCACCTGCCGTCCGCGCAGCGCGCGCAGGGTCAGGGCGGCCAACCGGCCGGTGTCCGCGACCAACGCCACGGGCCAGACCAGCACCGCGTGCAGGGCGCGCGCCCCACCACCCGAGCGGGCCCCGGAGGCCCGGCGCACCGCCCGCGCCCCGAGCGCGGCCGGTACCGCGGCGCCGGCCGCCACCGTCCACTCCAGCCAGGACAGCGGACCCGTCAGGAACACCTGCAGCACCACCGCGAGGACCCACCACACGAAGAGCTCCGCCACACCCGCCACCAACGCCGCCCTCCCGCGCTCCGACCCGCCCGATCCGGGAACGCGACCGGTCTACCGCTCGCGCCCCGCCCGGGCTACGAGGCGCGCCGCCCGCCGCTGCGGAGCAGCAGGACCGGGAGCACCAGCCAGCACACCGTGAACCACAGCGTGATCAGGGAAGTGACCAGCCAGGCCAGCCAGTTGTCGGTGGCCACCAGCAGCAGGAGCAGCACCGACAGGTTGACCGCCAGGGCGAGCAGGACCACCCCCACCGACACCAGTCGGCCCACCGCGTCCACGAGTTCGGGCTTGAGGTGCCGGCCGGCCAGCAGCCGGTGGTAGGCCACCGGCGCGATCAGGGTGCCGGTCGCGAGTGCCCCGAGCGCCACCGCGACCACGTACAGCATCTCCACCGGGCGCGAGAGCGTCTGGAAGCGGGGTGTGAAGGCGACGCTCAGCAGGAAGCCGAACAGGATCTGCGCCCCGGTCTGGGCCACCCGGACTTCCTGCAGCGTCTCGGTCCACCGCCGGTCCGCCCGCTCGGCCGCGGTCTCGTGCCGTTCGGGGTCGCCCGTCCGCTCACCGGTCATGCGCCACCTCCCTACGGCCCCGCCTCCGGCGCCTCCCCGGGATCGGGGCGGGCAAACCGGCGGGCCGGGCCGTACCGGACCGCCCCGGCCGGACCGTACCGGACCGGCCCGGCCGGACCCCGCAACCCGTCCGCAGCCACCGGAAACCGCCCTCCGCACGGCGCTTCGCACCCCCACCACCGGGTAGGCGCGGAGCGTGAACGACGGCTGGCACGGCCACACCCCCTACCCACTGCGCGAGTACGCGCTGATCGCCGACGGCGAGCGCGGTGCGCTGATCGACCCGGGCGGCGCCGTCGTCTGGATGTGCGCCCCCCGTTGGCACAGCGACGCCGTGTTCTCCGCGCTGATCGGCGGCAGCGGCGGCTTCGAGGTGTGCCCCGAGAACCCGTGGCGGCTCGCCGGCGGCGAGTACGTCGACGGCGCCCTCATCCGGGTCAGCCGCTGGACGCTCAACGACGGCACCGTCGAGTGCCGCGACGCCCTGGCCGTCCCCGCCGACCCGCACCGCGCGGTGCTGCTGCGCCGCATCCGGGCCGTCGACGGGCCCGCACTGGTGCGCGTACGGCTGTCCGCGCGGGCCGCCTTCGGCGCCCGGCCGATGACGGCCCTGCACCGGGACCGGGGCGGCTGGCACGGCCGCATCGGCCCGCTCCGGCTCAGCCTGTGGGGCCTGACCGACGCCGCCTACGACGAGGCGGAGGCGACCCTCACCGCCCGGCTGCCGCTGACCGCGGGCGACGAGCACGACCTCGTCCTGGAGATCGCCGACGGCACGGCCGGCCGCAACGGCAACAACCACCAGCCCGCCGCCCTCCAGGCCGCCCGGCTGTGGCGGCAGACCGAGGAGCGGTGGGCCGCGGCGGTCCCCGACTGCTCCGACCTCACCGCCTCCCGCGACGCCCGCCAGGCGTACGCCGTCCTCACCGGTCTGACCGCGGGCGGCGGCGCGATGGTGGCCGCCGCCACCACGTCCCTGCCGGAGCGCGCCGGGTCCTCCCGCGCCTACGACTACCGCTACGCGTGGATCCGCGACCAGTGCTACGCGGGTAGCGCGGTCGCCGCGCACGGCCCGCACGCCCTCCTCGACGACGCCGTCCGGTTCGTGACGGCCCGGGTCCTCGAGGACGGGCCGGTGCTGCGCCCCGCCTATCGCGTCGACGGCCGGCCCGTACCCGGTGAGCGGACCCTGACCCTGGCCGGCTACCCCGGCGCCAGCGACCGGGTCGGCAACCGGGCCGGCCACCAGTTCCAGCTGGACACCTTCGGCGAGGTCCTCGAACTGCTCGCCGCGGCCGCCCGTCGGGACCGGCTGGACGCCGACGGCGTACGGGCCGCCCAGGTGGCCGTCTCCGCGCTGGAGGCGAACTGGCAGCGTCCCGACACGGGCATCTGGGAGCTGCGGCCCGCCTGGTGGACGCACTCGCGACTGGCCGCGGTCTCCGGGCTGCGCGCGGCCGCCCGGTCCATCGCCGATCCGCAGTCGGCCTACGCGTGGTCCGCGCTCGCCGACTCGATCCTGCAGGAGACCGGGCGCACCTGCCTGCACCGCTCCGGCCGCTGGCAGCGCAGCCGCGAGGACCCCCGGGTCGACGCGTCGCTGCTGCGGCCCCTGTCGAACGGCTCCTGGCCGGTCTCCGACCCGACCCTGGCCGCCACCCGGTCGGCCGTGGAACGGGAGCTGTCCCAGGACGGGTTCGTGTACCGCTACGACGGGACCGGGCAGGACGACGGCGAAGGAGCGTTCCTGCTCTGCGGGTTCTTCATGTCCGCGGCCTGCCTGGCGGAGGGGCGACCGGTGGCCGCGGCCCGCTGGTTCGAGCGCACCCGCTCCGCGTACGGCCCGCCCGGGCTGTTCGCGGAGGAGTACGACGTACGGCAGCGGCAGCTGCGCGGGAACCTGCCGCAGGCCTTCGTGCACGCGCTGCTGCTGGAGAACGCGGTACGCCTGACGGCCGCGGGACAGGAGCTGTAGGCCCGTCCTGGCGTCCTACGAGTCCAGGCCCGCGCGCAGCGCGCCGAGGATGCGCGTCAGCAGGCGGGAGACCTGCATCTGGGAGACGCCGATGCGGGCCCCGATCTCGGCCTGGGTCAGCTCGTCCACGTACCGCAGCGACAGGATGCGCCGGTCGCGCTCGGAGAGCCCGGCGACCAGCGGACGCAGTGCGGTGAGCAGCTCGATCCGCTCGTAGGACGGGTCCGTGGCGCCGAGGGAACGGGTGAGGCGGTTGCCGGTCTCGCTGTCGTCGAAGACGACGTCGAGGGAGCGGGACGTGAAGCCGTTGGCGGCGCGCCGGCCCTCGGCGACCTCGGTCTCGCTGATCCCGAGGGCGTCGGCCAGGTCGGCGGTGGTCGGCTCGTGGTCCAGTCGCTGGGTCAGGTCGTCGGTGGCGCGGGCGAGTTCCAGCCGGAGCTCCTGGAGCCGCCGGGGTACCCGCACCGACCAGCCGGTGTCACGGAAGAATCGTTTCATCTCGCCGAGGATCGTGGGCATGGCGAACGAGGCGAACTCCACCTCGCGGTCGGGGTCGAACCGGTTGATGGCCTTGATCAGCCCGATCACACCGACCTGGATGATGTCGTCCATCGGCTCCCGCACCCCGCGGAAGCGCCGCGCCGCGTGCTTGACGAGGCTGATGTTGAGTTCCACCAGGGCGTTGCGCAGGTACGAGTACGCGACGCCACCCTCCTCCGCCTCCCGCAGCAGGACGAACAGGCGGGTCGACACCGCCCGCGCCTGGGCACACGTCACGGTGCGGGGATCGGGGAGCTCCGGCAGGCCCGTCAGCCCGGGCGGGGCGGGCGGCAGCGGGCGGCCGGTCCGGCGGGCCGGGGCCGTGCGCGGCGGCAGGTCCGTCGGCCGGAGCGGGTCCGTGCGCCGCGGCGGGTCCGACCGGTGGGGCGGGCGCGGCCGGCGGGGCGGGTCAGGACGGTCCTGGGTCCACGCGCCGGACGAGCCGGTGGCCGTCCCGGTCGCGGTTGCGGTCCTGGTCATGGGGTTCCCATCGGCAGGCGACAAGAACCCGCGCCTACCCGCCCCCGGCCGCCCGACACGTCGGCGGCGCACCGCACCGCCGGCCGGCTCCGGTGCGCGTGCGCACGGCTGCGGACCGTGTCGGCCCGGGGCCGTCCCACGGTGACCGGCCCGGGACCGTCCCACGGTGACCCCGGCTCATTCCACGGTGACCTCGATCGCGTGGTAGCCCGTCGCCCCGTCCGGCAGCACCGGTCGCCGCTCCGCGGTCTGGACGGCTCCGGAGCGGTCGGTGGCCCGTACCTCCAGGCGGTGCCGACCCGGCTCGGCCCGCCACGTCCAGACCCACTGCCGCCACGTGTCGACCGTGTCCTGCGCCGACAGCCGCGCCGGCCGCCACGGCCCGTCGTCCACCCGCACCTCCACGGCCGCGATGCCGGTGTGCTGCGCCCACGCGACCCCCGCCACCGCCACCGGCCCCGAGCGGACCGTCGTGAACCCGCGCGGGGTGTCGATCCGCGACTCCGTCTTGACCGGGGCCCGCTCGGCCCAGCCGCGCTGGACCCAGTAGGCGTCGTACGCGTCGAACGTCGTCAGCCGCAGCTCCGTGAGCCACTTGCACGCCGACACGTACCCGTACAGCCCCGGGACCACCATGCGCACCGGGAAGCCGTGGGCGAAGGGCAGCGGTTCGCCGTTCATGCCGATCGCCAGCAGCGCGTCGCGGCCGTCCATGACCGTCTCGACGGGGGTGCCGATCGTCATGCCGTCCACCGAGCGGGCCACCAGCTGGTCGGCGGGGCCGCCCCGGGACGGCGGCCGCACCCCGGCCTCGCGCAGCAGGTCCGCCAGCCGTACGCCCAGCCAGCGGGCGTTGCCCACGAGGTCGCCGCCGACCTCGTTGGACACGCAGGCCAGGGTGATGTCCCGCTCGACGATCTCGCGGGCGAGCAGGTCGTCGTAGCGCAGGGTCGACGGGCGTGCCACCCCGTCCCCGTGGATCCGCAGCGACCAGTCCCGGGAGCTGAGCCGGGGCACCACGAGGGCGGTGTCCACCCGGTAGAAGGAGGGGTTCGGCGTGAAGAACGGCGGCAGGCCCGGCACCTTCAGGTCCACCCCGGCCGGTAGCCGCGGGGCCGGTGAGGCCGGCGGCGGCAGCCGGAGGGCGTCCCGGTCGGCGGCCCGCCGGGCCGCCCCCGTGGCACCGATCGCCCGTCCCACCAGCCACGCCAGCCCGGACGCGGCCACCGAGGCGCCGGCCATCCGCAGGAACCGTCGCCGGTCCGGACCGCCCGCACCACCGCCTGCCGCACCACCACCGCCCGCCGCACCACCGCCGCCCGCCGCACCACCCCCGCGTCCGGCCGCGGGACGCGTCCTGGCACCCGCCCCCGTCAGGGCACCGGACAGCACCCACAGCACCACCGAAGCGACCACCCCCGCGACCGCCGAAGGCAGTGCGTCCACCGCCGAGGCGTCCGGCCGGCCCGCCGCCGCGACCGCCCCGACCAGCCCGAACGCCAGGGCGATCGCGCAACCCACGCGGCGGTCCCGGACCGCGACCAGGCCGGTGGCCGCCGCGAAGGCGGCCAGCAGCACCAGGATCCCGAGCTGGAGCACGAACTTGTCCGAGGTGCCGAAGACCCGGACCGCCCACTCCTTCACCGGCGTGGGGGTGAGGTCGATGACCGCCCCGCCCACCGCCGTGACCGGCACGGACTGCGGCCGCACCGCCGCGGCCAGCAGCTCGGCGACGCCCAGTGCCGCGAACCCGGCGACCAGCCCGGCCAGCGCCCCGAGACCCCGGGGCGCCTCCGGCCCGCCGTCCTGCCGCTCGTCCGCCACGGCGTTCAGTGAAGCGCCTCGGCCACTGCCATGGCCAGCGCGTAGGGGTCCCCGCTCGGCCGGGTCGGATGGGAGGTGGTCCGCTTGGCCCAGGAGTCCTCGAGGGCGAACCAGTCGACGTCCTGCGGCACGGTCCCGTCCACGAGGGACTTGTCCAGCGAGGCGAAGTACGCCTTCCAGCGGGTGGCGTAGAACTCCTCCAGCATCCCCGACCACTCGCGGTTGGCGTAGTCGTGCAGGAACCCGGCCTCACTGGTGCCGTGGCTGCCCCAGGTGCTCAGCAGCGAGCGGGCGTCGTACTCGAAGCGGTCCTTCTCCGCCGGGTCCGCGCCCCAGGAGCGGGCCGCCGCGAGCCACGTGCCGAGCAGGAAGTGCGGGTCGGAGCCGGTGACGGCCGCGAGCATCCGCTCGGCCTCCTGCCACTGCCCGACGAGCTCCCGGAACCGGGCCAGGTCCTTCGCCTCGTACGCCGTCTTGATCTGCGGCAGCAGGACGCGGGAGCGGTTCGCCAGCGCCTGCCGGGCGGTGTCCACCAGGTCGAAGCGGTACGCCGACGAGCCCCGCAGCGCCGGGTCCACGGCCAGCAGCGCCCTGAGCGCCCGCTCCACCGACTCCGCCGGGTAGCGCATCGTCCGCGGGCTCCACCAGCCCGCACTGCCCACCGCCAGGCTCGGGCGGGCGGTGAACAGGCTGTCCTGCGACTCCGACCAGTACCCCGAGGGGGTGCTGTACGGCCCCGTGCGCAGCGCTTCCCAGGCCGCCGCGGCCTGCGCGTCCGTCCCGCCGTACCGGCTGCGCGCCCAGTCGGCGAACCACGCCTTCTGGTCCACCGGACCGGGTTCCCAGGCCAGGTCGGTGAAGAGGTCGAAGGCGGCCGGGTTGGTGCCGGTGGACTCGGGGATGTACGCGATGCCGCGCAGCGAACCGCCCGACTTCGTGCGCCACTCCTCGAACCGGCTCAGCCACACCGACGTGTTGGCGCCCACCGTGGTGTGGCCGCCGAAGTTGTAGATCGTGCCGAAGGCGTACGGGGCACCGCCCCAGCGGGTCTCGCGGTCCAGCTTGTTGTAGCGGTCGGACAACCCGTCCAGGATCAGCAGCTTCGAGGTGTCCACCCCGGCCAGCAGGTCCTTCGTCGGGTCGTCCTGCCAGCCCAGCACCGCCCAGAGCGCGCCGGGATGGGCGGCCTGCAGGGCCGCCTGCACCGCCCCGGCGGCTGCCTTGACGTCCACGGTGCCGATCGCGCCGCCCTCGTGCAGCGGGCTCATCCGGTACATCCCGGAGTCCCCGAACGCGGCCCGCTGCTCGGCGTAGTAGTCGGTGGCGAGCTCGGCGAAGACCGGGCCGGCCGGGTCCAGCCAGTCGGGCCGGTCGAAGCCCGCCCAGTCGCCCTGCGGGACGGTCGTGGCACCGGGGTTGCGGTCGGCGAAGCCGGGCGGGACCGTGCCGAAGTAGCCCGGCAGCACCGGCGTCATGCCCAGGGCCCGCAGCTGTCCGGTGACCCGCCGGCCCAGCTCCGCGCGTTCGACCAGCAGCCGCTCGGTGACCGGGCCGCCGAACGCGCTGAGGTTCTGCAGCAGCCACCAGCCCTGGTGGGCGGCGCCGGGGATCCAGGCGCGCAGCTCGGCGGCGGAGTACCCGTACCGCTGGAGCGCCTTGTAGTACGGGTACTCGGCGCCGGCCTGCACGAAGACCTCGTTGATGCCGTGCAGGGCGAGCAGGTCGATCTGCCGCTGGTGGTCGGCGAAGGTGCGGTACGGCCCCGAGTAGCCGTCGTCGGTGTCGTTGAGGGCGTACCGGTGCGGGACCTGCGCGGAGCGGGTGACGGCGGTCGGGACGCCCGGCAGCACGCGGGGGAGCCGGCCGAGGCTGTCGCCCGGCCAGCCGATGTCGACGTGGGCGACGTGCTGGAGGTACCAGCCGACCCCGGTGAGCTGGGTGGCCGGGGTGGTGCCCCGGACGGTGATCCGGCCCGCCCTGCCGGACACGGTGAACCAGTCCCTGCCGTCCGCCCCGCGGGCGGCGGGCGCGAGGGCGAACTGCTTGGCGGCCGCCCGGGGCAGCAGCCGCTCGAGTGCGGCCTCCGCGGCGGAGTCGTCGAAGACGGCGCTGCTGCCGGCCTTGGCCGGGGGGCCCACCGGGGCGGCCGGGGGGCCCACGGGAGCGTCCGCGGGGCCCGCCGGCGCGGCCGGCGCGGCCGCGGCGAGGCCGACCAGCGGCAGGACGGCGAGCAGGGCGGTGGCGGCGAGGGTGGTGCGCGTCAGCCTCATGGGTGGTGCCTCCGGGTCAGACGGGCAGGGCCCAGGCCTGGTTGACGAGGTGGTCGCCGCAGCCGCGCAGGCGCAGGGCGGCTCCGGCCGGGGCCTCCAGGCACAGGCCGGAGGACTCGGCGGTCAGGGTGCCGTCGGGGCGGGCCCGCCAGAGCTGCCCGCCCTCCGGGTCCTGACGCGCGGCGCAGGCCGCGAGGGCCGCGCCCTCGCCGTCGGCCGTCAGGCAGCGGCCCTGCAGCCGCAGCGTCCGGTCCGGGGCCAGGACGAAGCGCTGGTCCGCCCCACCGGTGCAGGCCGCGAGCACGAGGGTGCCGGCGGTACCGGTGTGGTCGCCGTCGGCGCACTGCATGCCGGCGCCGGTGAGCTGCCCGGTCGGCACGGCCGCGACGCAGCCGCGCGGGGTGAGCCGCCACACGGCGGTCCCGTGCGCGGGGACGGTGGCGGACAGCCGCGTACGGACCGTGGTGCGCTCGCCGGTCCACAGGTCCCGGGCGTGGACGGAGCAGGAGGGCAGACCGACGTCGGCCAGCGGCACGGTCACGGCGCGGGCGGTGGCGGTGCGGTTGAGCACGGCCACGGCCCGGTCGCCGTTCGCCAGCGGCCGGGCGAGCACGTCCGTCGACCCGTCGGTGGCGACCACTCCGGCCTGCCGGCCCAGGGCGTCCTGGTCCAGCCCGATCAGGTCGTCGTTGCCGAGGGCGGCCAGGCCGGCGGGCGTGAGGGAGGGCACGTCGGAGGAGAGGATGAACGGGGCGGCCATCATGGCCCACAGCGCCACCTGGCTGCGCGCCTCCTCGTCGGTCAGGCCGGGGGCACCGGCGATGAGGAAGTCGGGGTCGTTCCAGTTGCCGGGCCGGGCGTAGCGGCCGAGCCAGCGGTTGTAGCCGTAGTTCCCGAGGACGGACCCCCAACGGGAGGTCGTGGGGGCGGCGGGCCTGTAGACCTGGATGTCGCGGCCCTCGCGCCACAGCTGCCCGGTGCCGCCCACCCAGCCGAGGACCGAGAACCAGTCGCGACTGCCCCACTCCCCGTTCTGGAAGTACGCCGGCGCCGACGCGGACAGCACCATCGGCCGACCGCTCGCGCGGACGGCCCGGGCCACGGCCTCGTACGCCTCCCGGTACGCGGCCTCCTTCGTCTGCCCCGGGGCCACCCACACGTTGCAGCCGTCCATCTTGATGTAGTCCACCTCCCACGAGGCGAACTGCGCGACGTCGGCCTCGAAGTGGTCCGCTCCGCCGCCCTGCGGCCGGCCGCTGCCGGGGTAGCGCTCGCAGGTGAGCGATCCGGTGTCCTCGTAGATGCCGAACTTCAGGCCCTTGGCGTGCAGGTACGCCCCCAGCCAGGCCATGCCGTGCGGGAACTTGGCCGTGTCGGTCACCAGCTCGCCGCGCGGGCCCCGGCTCTTCTCCATCCAGCAGTCGTCCACGGTGACCGTGTCGTAGCCCTTGGCCGCCAGGCCCGAGGACACCAGCGCGTCCGCGTTCGCGAGGACCTTGGCCTCGTCGATGTCGCACATGTGGTGCGCCCAGTTGTTCCAGCCCATCGGGGGGCGCAGGGCCAGTTCCGCGAGCGGGGCCGGTGCGGGGGCGGGAGCGGCGGCGGTCCCCGCCGGTGCGGCGGTGGCGGTGGCGACGGGCGCGGACAGTGCGGCGAGCAGTGCGGCGGTGGCGAGGCCGCCGGAGAGCGCGCGCAGGCGGTGCGGCACGGGGACTCCTCGGAGTGGGGACGTGCTGACGGTCTGTCGTGCGCCCAGTGCAGCCGGGGGTGATCGCGCATGTCAACGAAGATCCACAAATACAACCCCATGAGCTGGAAAATCAGCTCCAAAGGGGGTACGTCTCGGGGGCCGTACCGGTGAACTCCGGCACGGCCCCGCCGGTTTGTCGAACGATCAGACCGCGGCCTCCGCGACGCGCGCGGCGATGGTCCGGGCGCAGGCCATGGACTCCGTGCGGGTCGTGTCCACCTCCAGGTCGTAGACCACGCCCTCGTGCACCAGGTCGGCCTGCTGCGCGGCCATCCCCGGGGTCCGGTCCCCGCGGGCCACCTCACGCCCGGCGGCGACGGAGCCCGCGCACCGGACGCCGACCCACAGGACGTCGACGCCGTCGAGCGCCGCGCGCCAGCGCTGCTGGGACGCGGCCCCGCCGAGGAACACGTCGTCGACGATCACCCGGGCGCCGGCCCGGGCCATCGCCACGACGCCCTGCGTCCAGGCCGCTTCCAGTGTCCGGAACCCGGCCCCCACGCTGACCCCGCCGTCCGCCCCGAAGGTGATCCCCGCGTCCGAGTCCTGCAGGGCCGCGGGCAGCGCGTCGACGAACGAGTCGCACCCGAACGCCAGCCACGGCTCCGGCAGTACGGCCTGCAGGCACCGCACGATCCCGGACTTCCCGGCGCTGGAACCACCGTTGAGAATGATCATCTGTATGGGCACCGCGACACCCTAGGCGCGCTGCGGGCGCGCCCGGAAGCGGTTTTCCGGGGCAGGAACGTGCACGGCGTCCTCAGTCGTCGAGGCGGTCGGGCAGACCGAAGCGGGGGAAGAACCGTCCGGTGTCCAGGAACGTGCTGATCCCGGCGATCCGCTCGCCCGCGATGTCGAGCACGTGCAGGGCCCAGGGCACGTACCCCGAACCGTCGGCGCACGGACGGTACTGGCCGTACGCGGGCGCGCCGTTGGCCAGGACCGGGAGCAGCCGCGAGCCCCGGCAGCCCACGCCGGGCCCGGTGAACCAGCTCCGGACGGCATCCGGACCGCGCAGCCAGCCGGGGTACGGGGTCAGCGACAGGGTGGCGTCCACGTGCAGGAGCATCGCGAGGGCGGCCATGTCGAAGCGCTCGAACGCCTCGGCGTACCGGGCGGCCAGTGCGAGCTGGACGTCGCCGGGCGGGGCGGGCGCCTCGGACGGGGCGGGCGTGCCGGCCGGGGCGGAGGCCGCCGACCCGGCCGCTGTCGCGGTCCGGGCCCGCTGGAGCGCGCTGTTCACGGACGCCGTGGTGGTCCCCATCAGCTCGGCCACGTCCCGGGCCGGCACCTGGAGGACGTCGCGGAGCAGGAGCACCGCCCGCTGCCGGGGCGCCAGTCCCTGCAGTGCCGCCACGAAGGCCAGCCGCACCGATTCGCGCTCCAGCACCACGTCGGCCGGGTCCCGCTCGGGCCAGGGCTCGATCCAGACGTCGGAGTCACGCGGTGCACCGGGTGCGAAGCCCGGCGCGAGCGGGCCCGCTGCCGGTGCGGAGAGGTCCACCGGCCGGGCCCGGCGCCCGCGCCCGGCGAGCAGGTCGAGGCACACGTTCGTGGCGATCCGGTACACCCACGTGCGCAGGGACGACCGCCCCTCGAAGCCGTCGGTGCTGCGCCACGCGCGGACCATCGTCTCCTGGACCGCGTCCTCCGCGTCGAAGGGCGAGCCGAGCATGCCGTAGCAGTAGCGCGTGAGCTCCGGCCGGTGCCGCTCCAGTTCCTCGACCGCCGCGTCGGCCATCGTCCGTTCCCCCTGCTCGCGCCCGTTGCCGTGGCCGCCCGCCGCTCGTTGTCGTCTCCGTCAGCATAGAGACCAAGATCCGGAACTGCGGCACGACGTATGATCCGGACCCGGGGCGGAGCGCGAACCCGCACCACACCAGGAGAGAGCCATGACCGAGACCCCCGGTCCGACGTACGCCGACGTCCGCGCCGCCGCCGACCGCATCGCCGGGCACGTGCGGCCCGTGACCGTCGCGCCCGCCGGGGACGACCTGTGGTTCGCCCTGGAGCAGCTGCAGCACACCGGGTCCTTCAAGGCGCGGGGCGCCCGCAACTTCATCGCCGCCCACCGCGAGGCGGCCACGCTCCCCGCCGCCGGCGTCACCATCGCCTCCGGCGGCAACGCCGGGCTCGCCTGCGCCTGGGCGGCCCGCGGCGAGGGCGTGCCCGCCACCGTGTTCCTGCCGCGCACCGCGCCCCGCGTGAAGGTCGACAAGCTCCGCTCGTACGGCGCCGACGTCCGCCTCGCGGGCGACGAGTTCGCCGAGGCGCTGGCCGCCTGCCAGGAGTTCGCCGCGGAGAGCGGCGCGCTCGTCAGCCACGCCTACGACAACCCGCTCGTCGCCGCCGGCGCCGGCACTCTCCTGGACGAGATCCGCGACCGGCTGCCGGGTCTGGACGCCGTGGTCCTGTCGGCGGGCGGCGGCGGTCTCTTCGCCGGGGTCGCCACCGCCGCGCACGCGCACGGCGTACGGGTCGTCGTCGTGGAGCCCGAGAACTGCCGCGCCCTGAACGCCGCGCTGGAGGCGGGCCGGCCCGTGGACGTGCCGGTGGACTCCGTCGCCGCCGACGCGCTCGGCGCCCGCCGCGCCTCCTGGGCCGCCCTGCGCGCCGCGCAGCTCCCGGGCGCCACCTCGGTCCTCGTCCCCGACTCCGCCGTCGTCGAGGCCCGCCGCCGGATCTGGGAGGAGCACCGCCTCGTGGTCGAGCACGCGGCGGCCACCGCGTACGCCGCCGTCGCCGACAAGCACCAGGCGTACGGGGACCGGGTCGCGGTCGTGCTGTGCGGGGCGAACACGGACCCGTCCGACCTCGGCGCGCGGGTGCCGGGGGCCTGACACCCGCGGAGCCGGGGCGGGCAGGCGGGCCGGGGCCCGCCCTCGTGACGGTGCGCCTTCGTGCCGGTCGTGCCGGGCGCGGGCCCCGGGCCCGTTCAGTCCCCGGCCGGCGGGCGCACCACGACCACCGAGCACTTGGCGTGCTGCACCACCTGCTGGCTCACCGAGCCCAGCATGGCGGCCTTGAACCCGCCGTAGCCGCGCGTCCCCACCACCATCAGGTCCGCCTTCTCCGAGGCGTCGACCAGCACCCGGGCCGGCACGCCCTGCACCACCCTCTTCGACACCGGCGCACCCGGCTCCGCCCCGACCGCGTCGCCGACCGCCTCCAACAGCTTGCGGCGGGCGGCCTCCTCCGCCGTGAGCAGCTCGGTGTCCTCCGCGTCGAGGGCCGTGGCGGTCACGTCGAACGGGTTGCGCGACCACTGCCAGCTCAGCACCGCCTCCACCCGGCCGCCGACGGCCTTGGCCTGCTCCACGGCCCAGCGCAGGGCCTCCTTGGAGTGGCTGGAACCGTCCATGCCGACGACGATCACGGGTTCGGTGCGCTCGGTCACTGGAGTTCCTCCCGGTACATCCGATATGTCGCTCTCCCGTCCTGTATACACGGTGCACCACCTGTCGGGCCCTCAGCTCCCGGGGCCGACCTCCAGGTACGGACCCAGGAAGCGGTATCCGCCGGGCTCGGCGCGGTACAGGTAGCTCCCCGACGCGGCGGGCGGCCGGTGGCTGCCGGCCGCGAACTCCAGCCGCTTGGCGACGCCCTGGTACGACGTACGCAGCACCCGCTCCCCGAGCGCCCGACGCAACGACCCGACCCCGACCGGCACGCGCCCGCCGGGGGCGGAGGGAGCGCCGGTCCGGGCCCCGGCCCGGGTGGAGCGGTGGGCGCCACGGCCGTCCGCGTCCGCCGGGCCGGCACTCCCGCGTGCCGCCGCGCCACCGCCGAGCACCTCCGCCAGGGCCGTCGCCGCCAGGCCCACGGCGTCGTACGCCTCGACCGCCCAGCGGCCCGGATCCGCGCCGTACTGCGCCCGGTGGGCCCGTACGAACTCCCGGGCCCCGGGACCGGCCAGGGCCAGCGGATCGGCGAACTGGGCGGCGAACACCCACCCCGTCCCGGCCGCCCCCGCCCCCCGCAGGAACCCGGGCTCCATCGCGTACTGCGCGGCCACCCGCGGCCCGCTGAACCCCTCCCGGCGCAGCGCCCGGGCCAGCTGTGCGGCCCGCTCGGGCGAGGTACCCGTGTAGACGAGACCCTGGGCGCGCGCCGCGACCGCGGCCCGGGCGGCCTCCTCGGCCCCGCTCGGTCCCGACCCGATCCGGTGGACCGTCATGCGGCCCTCGGCGGACGGCGCGGCGCGCAGCCGCCGTTCCAGCGCCCAGGCCGGGGTGCCGCCGGTCCGGTCCTCCACCACCGCCGTGCGCCGCACCGCCCCGTCGGAGCCCAGGTAGTGGATCAGGGGGAGGGCGAGCAGGTCCCCGGCGGGGCGGGTGGGGCACACCAGCGGCAGGCCGCCCAGGTCCAGCGCGCCGGGGTCCGCGGACACCACCAGGAGCGGCACGCCGCCCTTCCCGTACACGTCGGCCACCTCCGCGACCGCCGCGTCCCAGCTGGGCCCGAGCACCGCCAGCACCGAGGGGTCCGCCACGAGGTCCGCGGCCACGCGCGCGGCGCGGGCCCGGTCGCCGGCGTCGTCGGCCGTCCGCAGCAGGAGCCGGAAGGCGGCGTCGGCACGGGAGTTGTGGCGCTCCACCGCCAGCCGGGCGCCGCGCTCCTGGGCCCGGCCGACCGCGGCCCCGGGGCCGCCGAGGTCCGCGTGCAGGGCCAGCGTCCAGCTCGGCCGGGCGTGCCGACGCCCGTGCGGACCCGGGCCGCCGGCCGACCACGGCCGGGTCATGGCCGCCCAGGTCCCGCCGGCGGCCCCCGCGGCCACCACCCCGCCCGCCGCCAGCACCCACCGCCGACTCCGCCCCGCCCCGCCCCGGCCTTCCCACCCCGCTGCGGGCGCCCGGCCCTCCCGCTCCTCAGCCCGTGCCCGGCCGTCCCGCCGATCGGCCCGGGCCCGGGCTTCCCGTCCCTCCGCCCGAGCGGCCCCGCCGTCCCGGCCCTCCACTCGGGTCCGGCCTCGCCGCCCCTGTGCGGCCTCCGCGCCCGCCCCCGCCGGCCCCGAACGCGGTGCGACGTCCTCGTCGCCGTCGCGTCCCTGGTCCCACCGCTCCTGTGCTCGGCTGTCGCGTTCCCGGTCCCACCTGTCCCGTGGCTCGCCGTGCGGTCCCCGGTCCCACCCGTCCTGCGCTTCGCCCCCGCGCCCCCGTGCCCGGTCGTCCCGGGCCCGGCCGCCGTCCGCCCCGCGGCCCCGCCGCCGCTCCGCGGCCGGCCCGGCGTCGTCCGTCCAGCCGGTGCCCCACCAGCTGTCCGCGTCCGTGCCGGCGTCGGAGCGTCCCCATTCCGACGTCCGTCCGGAGCCGTCCGCTCGGCCCTCTTCCCACCACGTGTACGTGTCCCCGGGGTCGTCTTCCTGACCCCACCACCGGGGCTCACCGGTCTCGTCGTCCTGGGTACGCCGGCGTTCGTCCGTGCGCGCGACCTCCTCCGCCCATCCCCGCCCCGAGGGTGGATCCCCGCCCGTGTCGGCGACCTGCTCGTGCCCGTGTCCGCCCGCGCGGGCCGCCTCGTCCTGCCGCTCCCCTCCGGTGCGCGGGGCTCCGCCCGCGTTCGTCTCCGGCCGCCGCGGTTCGCCGGCGTCCGCGTCCGTCGGCCGCGGCCGGCCCGTGTCCGCGTCGGCGTCCGTGTGCGTGTCGGTGTCGGGCGGCCGTGACCCGGCGGTGCTCGAGGTCGGCCGCGGCGGCCCGGTCGCCCCGGCCGCCTTTGCCGTACCGGTCGCACGCGCCGGCTCCCCGTGCGCATCCGTGCCGGTGTCGGGTGCCCGCCCCCGTCGCGGGTCCCCGTCCGTCCCGTCGTCCCGCGTCCGGGCCCGCTCTGCGGCCGCCGCCCCGGCCCCGGCCGCGTCGTCCTGCAGCCGGCCCTTCCCCTGTCGTGGCTCCGTCCAGGTGCCGCTCCCGTCGGCGCGTCCGCGCGCCGGGGGTCCGTCCGGGCTGGGCTCCCGCGCTCGGTTCCCCACCCCCGACCCGCCCGCTCCGGCGTCGTCCCCGTGTGCGCGTCGAGGCCGTGCCGGGGCGCCGGTGCCCCGGGTCCGCTGCCGTTCGGGGGCCGCGTCGGTACCGGTCGACGGTGCCGGACCCCGACGACCGTCAGCGGCGGTACCGGACTCCTGGGCGCGCGCCCGTTCCGCTCCCTCATGCGCGTCGGGCCCTTGCCCGGCGACCCGCCCGACCGCGCTCCCGCCGACATCACGCGCCCGCTCCTGTCCACCGGCGTCGCCCTCCCGCTCGGCAGCCCTCCGCGCACGGGCTTCGGGCACGGGCTCCCGCTCGCCGGCATCACCCGCACCCGCCTCCCGCGCCGACCGCGACCCCGACCCCGCGGCCGCGGCCGGACCGGCCTCGGCCCCGCGCGGCCGTCGCCGCTCCACCGCCGCCCGCACCCTGGCCGCCGGTCCCGCCCCCGCGTCGCGACCCGCGCGTCCGCGGCGGGACGAACGTCCGCCGGCCGGCCCGGCACCCGCCGGATGGGGTTCCGCCCCGTCCTGCTCGGCGCCGTCCGTACCCGGTCCGCGGCCCGGACGCCGGTCCGGAGCGCCCGCGTGCTCGTTCGGCGCGTCCGTCTCCGACACCGCGGCCGCCAGGGCCAGAGCCTCGGCGGCCCGCTCCGCGATGAGCCGCGGCAACTCCGGCGGCAGCCACGTCCCGGGCACCGCCCGGGCCGCATCCGCGCCACCCGCGCCGCTGTCGGAAGCCGCCGCGTCCGCTGCCGGGCTTTCCGCGCCCGCGGCGGCGACGCCCGTCCCGGGGTCTTCCGGAGCGGGGCTCGCGGCGCCCGCCTCCGACCCGTCCACCGGCGCGGGGGCCGCACCTCCCGCGTCGGTGGCGGTTGCGGGAACGCCCGCGGTCGTCCCCGGTCCGGGACCCCGGCCTGCCGGCGGCCCCGCTTCGGGGTCGGCCCGCGCGTGGTCCCCGTCGGCCGGGTCGTGCAGGCCCGCGCGCGTGATGGGGTGCTCCCCGCCCACCGGAGCGTGCGGGCGCGGGTGGCGGTCACCGTCTTGAGCCGGGACGTCCGGGCGCGGGTGACGGTCACTGCCGTCGGCCGGGGCGACCGGGTGCGGGGAGGGGCGGTCACCCCCGCCGGCCGGGGTGCTCGGGTCCGCTCCCGCGGAGCCGGGGCGGGGCGGCGCATGCGGGCCCGGGTCCGTGGGCGCGTCGCCCTCGCCGGTCGGGGCACCCGGGACCCCGGCCGCGGGCGCGTCCCCGTCGTCCTCGTCCGGGGTCAGGGCGGCGCGGATCCGGTCCGGGGTGGGGCGGGAGTCCGGGTCCTTGGCCAGGCAGGCGGTGACGAGGGGGACCAACTCCGCGGGGACCGCGTCAAGTTCGGGATCCTCGTGGACCGTGCGGAAGACCACGCCGGCCGGGTGGCCCGTCCCGAACGGGCCGCGGCCGCCCGCCGCGAAGGCCAGGACGCACCCCAGGGCGAAGACGTCGGCCGCCGGGCCCACGGCGGCTCCGCCCGCCCGGGCCTGCTCCGGCGCCAGGTATCCCGGCGTGCCGACCACCGCGTCGGCCGCCGTCAGGGTCGTCGCGCCCGCCTCCCGCGCGATGCCGAAGTCGATCAGCCGCGGCCCGTCCAGGGCGAGCAGGATGTTCGCCGGCTTCACGTCCCGGTGCACCAACCCCGCCGCGTGCACCTCCGCCAGCGCCTCCGCGAGCCGTGCGCCCAGCATCCGTACGCTCGCCACCGGCAGCGGCCCGTACCGCGTCACCGCCTCCGCGAGCGACGGACCCGGCACGTACGGCGTCGCCAGCCACGGCTCCGGCGCGCCCGGATCCGCCGCGAGCACCGGCACCAGCCACCGGCCGCGCAGCCCGCGCGCGGCCGCCACCTCGCGCCGGAAGCGACGCCGGAACCCGGGATCCGCCGCGTACCCGGCGGTGATCACCTTGAGCGCGACCAGTGCCCCGCCCGGCCGGCGGGCCAGGTACACCGTGCCCATCCCGCCCGCGCCCAGCCGCCGCAGCAGCCGGTACCCCCCGATCGCGACCGGATCCCCGCTCCGCAGCGGCTGCACGCGCTACCTCCGCCCCGTCGCGGCGGCCCGTACGGGCGCGGGCCCCACGTAGCGGATCCGGCCGCCGGCCACCCGGTGCAGGTGGGAGGTCACGTCCTCGATGCGCCCGTCCCCGTCGAAGGCGTACTCCTTCAACCGCCCCCGGTACGTGCCCCGGGCGAGCCCCGCGAGCAGCTCCGCCCGGCCCGGCCGGCCGCGGCGCGCGGCCGCGAGCCGGAGCAGCCGGTCGGCCACGAGGAGCGTCGCCTCGTACGCCTCCGCGGTCCACAGGGCCGGCGGGGTGCCGTACCTGGCCCGATGGGCGGCCGCCACGCGCGCCGCGGCGGGGGCGTCCGGGCCCACGCACGGCGAGAGGAACTGCCACCCCTCGGCCGCCGACCCCGCCAGCCGCACGAACTCCGGTCCCATCACCGGGTAGTCGGCCGCCCGCGGCCCCCCGAACCGGGCCGCCGCCAGCAGCCGGGCGGTCTCCGCCGCGCCGGCCGGCGTCCCGGTGTAGAGGAAGCCGTCCAGGCCCCGGCCCAGCATGTCCGCCACCACCGGCCGCAGGCTGGGCAGCCCGCGCGGCGCCACCCGGGGGTACGCGGAGGCGTCCGGCTCGTCGTAGTCCACGATCAGGTCGGCCAGGAAGGCCGTCTCCCACGCGGCGGAGCGGCCCGAACGGTCGCACAGCACCCCGAGCCGCCGTACGCCCTCCACGACCACCAGCCGCAGGTCGATCGCATCGGCGTGGGCGGCGGCCACGGGGCAGGTCTGCAGCAGCGCCCGGCGGTCGGCCGCACCGTACGCCGTCCCGGCCGCCGACACCGTCACCAGCGCGAGCCCGGCCCGGCTGTAGCGGTCCACGGCCGCCAGGACCGAGGCGTCCCCGGTCGGGCCGACCACGGCCAGTACGTCCGGATCGCCGACCAGGCGCGCCGCCGCCGAGGGCGCCCGGCGCGGGTCGCCCGCATCGTCCGCCACCGTGACGGCGAGGGAGAAGGGGCGCGCCGCGACGGAGTTGAAGGCGGCCACCGCGAGCCGTACGCCGCGCTCCTGGGCGCGGCCCAGCTCGCGCTGCGGGCCGGTGAGGTCGGCCTGTACGCCGATCACCCAGCGCCGGGCGGACGGCCGTGCGGGGCCCGGACCCCGGCGCACGGTGAGCCAGGTCGCGGTGCCGCCGCCGCTCGCCGCGACGAGCGCCCCCAGGCCGCCGACCCGGAGCAGGAACCGGCGCCGGCCGACCGCCGCGCGGTCCCCGGCCGCCCGGAAGCCGGGTCGGGAGCCGGCCCGGGCCCTGCCGAGGTCGTCGAGCACGGTGTCCGTGATGTCCGGCAGCGCGAGCAACGTGGAGGAACGGGCCGCGATGGCGGCCACCACGGCGTCCGGCAGCCAGCCCCCGGCGTGCGCGGGCAGCCCGCCCCGCGCCCCGCCCGGCCGATCCGACGCCCCCTCCGCCCACCGCTCCACGGCCGGCCCCGGGGCCGCGCCCGCCCCGGCGACGTGCCGCGCCCCGGGTTCGTCCTGCCGGGCCGGGTCGGGCGGACCCGGGCCCGGCGGTGTCAGGGCCACGTCGAGGGCCGCCGCCGTGGGCCGGTCGGCCGGCTCCTTCGCGAGGCAGGCGCGCAGCAGCCCGGCCAGTTCGGCGTCGCCGAGGGCGGCCCAGTCGACGTCCGGCTCGTCGTACACCGTCCGGTAGAGCACCGCGTCGACGGCCCCGCCACCGAACGGGGGCCGGCCCGTGGCCGCGTACACCAGCAGGCAGCCCAGGGAGAAGACGTCCCCCGCGGACGTCGCCCTGCGCCCCCGTGCCTGCTCGGGCGCGAGGAAGCCGGGCGTCCCGAGCACCGCCCCGGTCGCGGTCAGCGCCGCCGCCCCGGTCGCCCGCGCGATCCCGAAGTCGATCAGGCGCGGACCGGCCACCGCGAGCAGCACGTTGCCCGGCTTCACGTCCCGGTGCACCAGCCCCGCCGCGTGCGCGGCCGCCAGCGCGCGGGCCAGCATCCGCCCCAGCACCCGCACCGCGGCCACCGGCAGCGCCCCGTACCCCGCCACGGCCTCGGCCAGCGCGAGCCCGGGCACGAACTCCGTGGCCAACCAGGGGTGTTCGGCCTCGGGGTCGGATCCCACGACCGGGACCACGTACGGGCTGCGCACCCGGGCCGCGGCCGCCGCCTCGCGCCGGAACCGGGCCCGGTAGGCGGGATCGGTCGCGTACTCCGCCCGGATCACCTTCACCGCCGCGAGGCGGCCGTCCGGGCCCCGCCCCAGGTACACCGTGCCCATGCCGCCGGCGCCGAGCCGGCCCAGCAGCCGGTACTCCGCGATCCGTGACGGGTCCGACACCAGCAGCGGCTCCATCAGGCGCCGTCCCGGCCCGGCGCGTACTCCGCCCGCTCCCGGCCCGATCCCGCGCGTCCCAGCGCCAGTTGCGCCCGGTGCAGCATCCGGGCCTGGCCCTGGGCGACGTACGGGGCGAGCGCCTCGCGGGGCACGCCGCGCGCGCCCAGGGCCGCGACGGCCACCGTCACGGGCCCGTACCGGCCCTGCGACCAGGTGTACGGGTACGGGCCGCCCGTCGCGTCGTGGTACTGGCCGGTCTCCGAGAACGCGTCCTGCGCCCAGTCGCCGGCCTGCTCGCCGTAGTCGAGCACGGAGGTGAACAGCGAGGTCAGCCGGCGGCCCTCGCGCAGCTGCTGGTCGGGGCAGCGCATCACCTCCTCCATCGAACGGGCGATCTCCCAGGCCGAGTCCAGCGCGTCGGGGTGCACGGTCACGGTGGCGGTCAGGCGTGCCTCCGCCCGGCCCGGCCCGCCCGGGACCCGGAACGTCCGGGTACGGGTCGCGAGCACGTCACGGGGCAGGGGCGCCGACCGCCAGTCGCACCAGCGGTCCAGTACGGGCCACCGGTCCGGCTCGCTCTCGTACGGGCGGTCCGGGCGGATCCCCGGCCCGAACGCGTCCGGGCCGGGCAGCACCCGCGCGACCAGCTCCCCGGCCCGCTCGGCGGTCCGCGGTACCCGGGCCGGGTCGAGCGGCAGGCCGGCGTCGGGGTCACCCCCTGCCGGCGGACCTGCTCCGCGGGCCGCCGGCGACCCCGTCCCCGCCGGCGGTTCCGTTCCCGCGCACCCCGCGAGGACCAGCGCGCCCGCAAAGGCCGCCCCCGCGCACCACCGGCGCGTCCGCCCCGTACCGCGCGCCCCACCCGTCCGTCCCGCTGACCGTGCCCTGCCGTCGTGCCCCATGAGAGCCCCCCCCGTCACGACCCACCGCCGACCGACGAACGACGAACGTCGTACAGAGTGGCGACTTTGGATAACAGGAACAGGCCTTGCGTTCCGCAAAGGTGGGAAACGACCGAGAACGTACGAAGGAATGACCGGAAGGAACGGGACGTGGCACAGCGCAAGGGCTGTCTCATCGGCTGCGCGGTGGCGGGGGTGCTCGGCACCGCACTGCTGGCGGTGCTCGGCTTCGGGGCGGTGAAGCTGTTCGGCGCGGTGAGCGAGAACATGCTCGACCCGAAGGTCTACGCGGGCGTCGAGGTCGGCGACCAGGAGAGCGCGGTGCGCGCGAAGCTGCCCTCCGGCGAGTCGTTCGTGAAGGACGCCCTCAAGGCCGGTGGCCCGGCCGAGCCGCAGGGTGCCACCTGCTCGTGGTACGTCGCCGACGAGGGCACCGGCGACCAGGTCTTCCGCTTCTGCTTCAAGGACGGCCGACTCGCCGAGAAGGTCCAGTACACGACCCGGTGACCGGGGCTCGATTCAAGTCAGGTTCCCCGAGGGTGCGTTGACGCCGTCGACGGGTCCGGGTCAGCGTGGCCCCCGCTTCCGCCCGCCGACGCGGCCGGACCACCACGAGGGGGCGCCCATGACTCGCGTGAACCTGACCCGCGCCGCGCTGGCCGCGCTCGCCGCGGGCGTGCTGACGACGGCCTCCGCGTGCGGGGTCACGGGTGGCGGCGCGGCGGCCGGGGGCGCGGGAGAACCCGAACGCACCGGCCGGGTGGCGGGTCACATCACGTTCCGCACGCTCCAGCTGAAACCCGCCTTCACCTCGTACGTGCAGGGGGTGATCGACGCCTTCGAGAGGGCGCACCCCGACGTCACGGTGAAATGGGAGGACGTCCCCGGCGACGGCTACAACGAGAAGCTGGTCGCCGACGCCCAGGCCGGCGCCCTCCCCGACGTCGTCAACCTCTCCACCGACTCCTTCCAGCTCCTCGGCGACCGCGGCATGCTCGCCGACGTCGCCCGGCTCACCCCCGGCGTGGCGGGGGAGTACGTACCCGGCGCCTGGGAGCAGTTCAAGCTCCCCGGCAAGGGGGACGCCGTGTACGCCTACCCCTGGTACGTGACACCGGAGATCCTCACGTACAACAAGGAGCTCTTCGCCCGCTCCGGCCTCGACCCGGCGAAACCGCCCGCCACCGTCGAGGAGTTCTTCGACTGCGCCGACCGCATCGCGGAGCGCTCCGGCGGCCGCTACGCCGCCTTCATGGCGGATCCCAAGGGCCGGCTGCCCGGTGACTGGCAGAAGATGGGCGTCCCCCTCCTCAACGCGGCCGGGGACCGGTTCACCTTCGACACCGGCAAGGCCGTCGAGTGGATCGAGCGGATGAAGGAGCTGTACGCCAAGGGCGCCATGCCGCAGGAGTCGCTCACCCGCTCCGACGACGTCAACCAGCTCTACGGCGCCGGAAAGCTGGTCTTCGGCCCGGGCTCGCCCGGCTTCATCCGGGACGTGAGGCGCAACTCCCCGCAGGTGTACGCCCGCACCCAGGTCGCGCGGACCGTCACCGGCACCCTCGGCCACATCGGCATCTACGCCCAGTCGCTCGGCATCCGCAAGGACACCGAACACCCGGACGCGGCGGCCGAGTTCGCCAGGTGGGTGACCAACGGACCCAATCAGGTGGCCTTCGCCCGCCAGGTGACGATCTACCCCTCCAACGCCCGGGGCCTGGCCGACCCGTACTTCTCCGACCGCGGCGACGGCACCGACCCCGAACGGCTCTCCCGCGCCATCGGCGCCGAGGAGCTGCGCACCGCCCGCCTCGACGCCAACACCCCGGTCCAGTGGACCAACCAGGTCGGCGACGCGGTGGTCCGCGAGATGCAGAAGGCCATCAAGGGCGAGACCGCGCCGCGCACCGCCCTGAAGCGCGCCCTCGACGCGGCGAACCGGGTCCTCGCCGACCAGGCCCGCGGGTGACGTCGGCCGGGACCCGGCCGACGTACCGCCGCGGGTGGGCCCCGTACCTCTTCCTCGCCCCCGGCCTGGCGGCGGTGGTGGTCTTCGGCCTCTGGCCGTTCGCCAACACCGTGGTGCTCTCGCTCACCGACGCCCGGATCCTGGCCGGCGGCCGGTTCGTCGGCCTGGCCAACTACACCCGGGCGCTGCACGACCCCGACTTCTGGCAGGCCGCCGCCAACAGCGTCCTCTACCTGCTGGTCGTGGTGCCGTGCCTGGTCCTGCTGCCGCTGGGACTGGCCGTCCTGGTGCGGCGCGAGGTCCCCGGCATCGGGTTCTTCCGGTCCGCCTTCTACACGCCCGTGATCGCCTCCGCCGTGGTCGTCGGGCTGGTCTGGCAGTGGGTGCTGCGCAGCGACGGCCTGGTCAACACCGTCCTGCGCGAGCTGCGTCTGGTGTCCGGGCCGGTGCCGTTCCTGACGGACGGCGCGCTGCTGCTGGTCTCGGCGATGGTCGTCACGGTGTGGAAGGGCCTGGGGTACTACATGGTCTTCTACCTGGCCGCGCTCGGGAACGTGCCGGTCTCCCTGTACGAGGCGGCCGCCCTCGACGGCGCGGGCCCGGTGCGCCGCTTCGTCAGCATCACCGTCCCCTCCGTGCGGCCCATGATGCTGCTGGTCGGGACCCTGTCGGCGATCTCCGCCCTGCGGGTGTTCACCGAGGTCTACGTCCTGGGCGGGGAGAGCGGCGGCCCGGGCGGTGCTGCCCGCACCCTGCCGTTCCTGATCCGGCAGGTGGGCCTGGGCTTCGCGGGCGAGACCGGCTACGCCTCCGCCCTCTCCCTGCTGCTGTTCCTGCTCACGCTGGCCTTCAGCCTGCTGGGCCGCCGACTGTCGAAGGGGGACGAGGAGTGAGCGGTGCGAGGGGACGGCGTTCCGGCCCGGTCGCCCGCTACCTGACGCTCTGCCTGGCCCTGGTGGTGATGACCGGCCCGCTCGTCTGGCAGTTCCTGACCTCGCTGCGCGGGCGCGCCGAGAACGTCTACCAGGGCGTCCTGCCCGCCCACCCCACGCTCGACAACTACGTCCGGGTCGCCGAGTCCTTCCCGCTGCCCCGTTACGTGGCCAACACCCTGGTCGTCGCCGCCCTCGCCGTCACCTCGAACCTGGTCTTCTCGGCGATGGGCGGGTACGCCCTGTCCCGGCCGGGCTGGAAGGGCCGACGGGCGGTGTTCACCGTCCTCACGGCCACCCTGATGTTCCCCTTCGAGTCGGTGATGGTCTCGATGTTCCTCACCGTCCGCGGGATGGGGCTGGTCGACACGCTCATCGGCGTGTGGCTGCCGGGAGCGGTCTCCGTACTCAACATCATGATCATGCGGGCGGCCTTCCTGGCCGTCCCCGCCGAGCTGGAGGAGGCCGCGGTGCTCGACGGCGCCGGTGAATGGACCCGCTTCACCCGGGTCTTCCTCCCGGGCGCGAAGGGAGCGCTGGCCGTGGTCTGCATCACCAGCTTCATCGGAGCCTGGGACGACTTCCTGTGGCCCCTGATCGTCCTGACCGACAGCGACCACTACACCCTCCAGCTCGGCCTGAAGACCCTGGCCGGCGCCACCACCGTCAACGACCAGCGGCTCATCGCGGCCGGGGCCATGACCGCCCTGCTCCCGATGATGCTGCTGTTCTTCGCCCTCCAGCGCTTCTTCTTCCGGGGCGTGGCCGAGGGGGCCGTCAAGTCCTGACCCCGACCCCGCCCGCCGGGCACCTCGCCCGCACCCGCCCGTATCCGACCCCTTCCCGGGAGCCGCCGTCATGCACGACGACCGCAGCATCGTCGAACACCGACTCCGCCGCGTCCTCACCGAGCGCGTCCGGCCCGCCGTCCACTCCGCCTCCGTCCCGCTGGCGGTCGAGCGCTGGGACGCCCCCGGCGAGCCGGTGCCCGTGGCCGAGGGCCTGGCGGCCGCGTACCGGCCGGCGGCACCCGGCGACCGGTGGGGACCGGCCTGGGGCACCACCTGGTTCCGTATCACCGGCACGGTCCCGGCGGCCTGGGCGGGCCGCACCGTGGAGGCCGTGCTCGACCTCGGCTTCGACCGCATGACGCCCGGCTTCCAGTGCGAGGGCCTGGTGCTCTCGGCCGACGGCCGGGAGGTCAAGGGCCTCAACCCGTTCAACGACTGGGTTCCGGTGGGCGACCCCGTCCGCGGTGGCGAGCGGGTCGAGTGGTACGTCGAGGCCGCCGCCAACCCCGTCCTCACCGCCCACGCACCCACCTCCGAGGGCGACCGGCTGACCAGCGGCGACCGCCCGCTCTACCGGCTGGGCCGGACGGACCTCGTCGTCGTCGAGCCGGAGGTCCGGGAGCTCGCCCATGACCTCGACGTGCTGTCCGAGCTGATGCCCGAACTCTCCGAGACCGAGGCCCGCCGCCACCTGGTCCTGCGCGCCGTCGAGGACGCCCTCGACGCCCTCGACCTCGGCGACGTCCCCGGCACTGCGGCCGCCGCCCGGGCCCGGCTCGCGGGAGTCCTCGCCTCGCCCGCCCACGCCTCCGCCCACCGGATCAGCGCGGTCGGGCACGCCCACATCGACTCCGCCTGGCTGTGGCCGCTGCGCGAGACCGTCCGCAAGGTCGCCCGAACCTGCGCCAACGTGCTCGCACTCATGGACGAGCACCCCGGGTTCGTCTTCGCCATGTCGCAGGCGCAACAGCTCGACTGGATGAAGCAGCACCGGCCCGAGCTGTTCGAGCGGATCAAGAAGAAGGTCTCCGAGGGCCAGTTCGTCCCCGTCGGCGGCATGTGGGTGGAGTCCGACACCAACATGGTCGGCGGCGAGGCGATGGCCCGTCAGTTCCTCTACGGCAAGCGGTTCTTCCTGGACGAGTTCGGCATCGAGACCCGCGAGGTCTGGCTGCCCGACTCCTTCGGCTACACCGCCGCCCTGCCGCAGCTGGTGAAGCTGGCCGGGGCGCACTGGTTCCTCACCCAGAAGATCTCCTGGTCCCAGACGAACCGCTTCCCGCACCACACGTTCCGGTGGGAGGGCATCGACGGCACCCGGATCTTCACGCACTTCCCGCCCGTCGACACCTACAACTCCGACCTCGGCGGCAGCCAACTCGCCCACGCCGCCCGCAACTACCGCGAGAAGGGCCGCGGTTCGCGCTCCCTGGTGCCGTTCGGCTGGGGCGACGGCGGGGGCGGCCCCACCCGCGAGATGCTCGCCCGGGCCCACCGCCTGCACGACCTCGAGGGCTCCCCGCGCGTCACCGTCGAACGACCGGCCGCGTTCTTCGAGCAGGCCCGCGCCGAGTACCCCGACGCCCCCGTGTGGGCCGGCGAGCTGTACCTGGAGCTGCACCGCGGCACCTACACCTCCCAGGCCGGGACCAAACAGGGCAACCGGCGCAGCGAGTCCCTGCTGCGCGAGGCCGAGCTGTGGGCGGCCACCGCCGCGGTACGGGTGCCCGGGTACGCGTACCCGTACGAGGACCTGGAGCGGATCTGGAAGACCGTGCTGCTCCACCAGTTCCACGACATCCTGCCCGGCTCCTCCATCGCCTGGGTGCACCGCGAGGCACGCGCCACCCACGCCGCCGTCCACGAGGAACTCGCCGCCCTCACCCTGGCCGCCCAGACCGCCCTCGCGGGACCGGGGGACACCGAGCTCGTGTTCAACTGCGCCCCGCACGCCCGGCGCGGAGTCCCCGCGGGCGGAGCCGGCGTCCCCGCCCCGCCGGCCGCCCCCGTGACGGCCGAGGAGCGGCACGGCGGCGGGCACGTGCTCGCCAACGACCGCTTGGTCGTGGAGATCGACGCCCGCGGCCTGGTCGTCTCCGCCCACGACCTGGCGGCCGGGCGGGAGGCGGTCGCCCCGGGCGCGGCGGCCAACCTGCTCCAGATCCACTCCGACTTCCCCAACATGTGGGACGCCTGGGACATCGAGGAGTTCCACCGCCACACGGTCACCGACCTCGACCGGGCCGAGTCCCTGGAGCTCGTCGAGGCCGGCCCCGAGCGGGCCTCCGTCCGGGTGGTACGGGCCTTCGGCGCCTCCCGCGCGGTGCAGACCCTCACGCTGCGCGCCGGGGCGGCCGTCCTCGACATCGAGACCGAGGTCGACTGGCAGGAGACCGAGAAGCTCCTCAAGGCCGCCTTCCCGCTGGACGTGAAGGCCGACCGGACCGCGGCCGAGACGCAGTTCGGGCACGTGTACCGGGCCACCCACACCAACACCTCCTGGGAGGCCGCCAAGTTCGAGATCTGCGCCCACCGCTGGATCCACGCCGAGGAGCCCGGCTGGGGGGTCGCGGTGCTCAACGACTCGACGTACGGGCACGACGTCACCCGCGACGTCCGCCCCGACGGCGGGCAGACCACCACCGTGCGACTGTCCCTGCTGCGCGCCCCGCGCTACCCCGACCCCGAGACCGACCGGGGCACCCACACCCTGCGCTACTCCCTCGCCCCGGGCGCCGGCATCGGGGACGCGGTCCGCGACGGCCACCGGCTCAACCTCCCCGAGCGCACCGTCCGCGGCGCGCACCCGGTCGAACCCCTGGTGGCCGTGGACGACGACGCGGTGGTGGTCGAGGCCGTCAAGCTCGCCGAGGACCGCGGCGGCGACGTGGTCGTCCGGCTGTACGAGTGCCTCGGCGGCCGTGCCACGGCCACCCTCACCGCCGGCTTCGACCTGGTCGCCGCGACCGCGACCGACCTCCTCGAACGGCCCCTGGACGCCGGGGCGGAGGGTTCCGCCGTCACCTCGGTCGCCGGCAGCCGGGTGGGGCTGGCCCTGCGCCCCTTCCAGATCGTGACGCTGCGCCTGCGCAGGGCCTGAGGGGCTCGTACGCCGCCGGCCCCGGCGGGGTTCCCGCCGGGGCCGGCGTCCGGGGCCCGGGGCGTGCCGGGCGTACGGGTGTCAGGACGGGTTGAGCTTGATGGCGAACCGGTTGAAGATGTTCGCCACGTCGACCCAGCCCAGGCCGGTGCTGCACACCTTGTTCGGGTCGCAGCCGAACCCGACGCTCACGATCCCGTTCAGCTGCCGCGAGTCCGGGTCGTTGACGTAGATCACCGGGCCGCCGCTGTCACCGCCGCGCCCGACCACACCGCCCGAGTGGGGGACGCCGTAACTTCCCCACACGGTGGTGCCGTTGACGTTCCAGCTGGCGTTTCCCGCGTACACGGTACGGATGTTGCACACGACCTTGGAGTTGTAGCCCAGCTGGCAGGTGAAGTCGCCGACCGCCACGTTGCGCACGCCGTTGAGGTAGCGCGTGTAGCCGTTGGCGTCGACGCCGTCCCACGTGCGTCGGTAGGTGGGCGTCTCGATGAACGCCGAGTCGATCTCCGGCAGCTTGTACTCCACCCGGCCGACGTACGTGCCGCCGGCCGTCGCGACCGTGTCGCCCGCGTTGTAGCAGTGGCCGGCCGTGACCAGCCACTGCCGGCCGTCCCAGGTGCTGACCGCCGGGATGCCGCTGGTGCAGTACGCGGACGAGCCGTACGCGGGCCCGAGCGCGGCCCCGGCGTAGAACGGGGCGGAGTCGTTCCACCGGCTCAGCGGCACCGCCGCCGGCGCCCGCCGGACCCGCACCGGCGCCGCCCCCTCGGCCGCCCGCCGGTGCGCGACGGCCGGTGAGGCGAAGTACCGGCGTGCGGCCGGGGCGTCGTCCACCGCCAGCTCGACCGCGCTGCCGTCGACCGCGGAGGCGGCCAGCGTGATCGTGAAGGGCAGGTCGGGCCGGGCGCGCAGCGCGTCGATCTCCTGCCGCAGCCGCGCAGCCGACTTCGCGGCCTTCCGTACGGTGAGCAGGCGCGGGTCCGCCCCGGGGGCGGTCCGGCGGACCGCGTCGAGGAGGGCGGCCCGCCGGCCCGGATCGGTGAGGTAGACGTTCACCGAGCGGTAGTCGGCGGCCAGTTCGACCTGCGTGTAGACATCGGCCAGGGCGCCCCGCCCCGCCCGCGCCGCGGCGTCGGCGGCGACCCGCAGCGGTTCCAGCACCTCGGCCTGCCGCTGCGGGGTCATCCCCGCCACGGACTCGGCGGACAGCGGTCCGGACGCCCCCGCCCGGGCCGTCGCCGCCCCGAGCGGTAGCACGGTCAACACGGCCAGCGCGGCCGCGAGGGCGAATGAACGCCGGAGAGCCTTCGTCGTCTTCATGTATCCCCCCTGCATGTGACTGCCTGGATACGATCGAGTACTCTCCGTGACGTTATTGACGCCCTCCGTCACCCGCCAAGGGCGCACGCGGGCCGCAGGGGCGCGGTTCCGGGCGCGGCCCGGCGCACGGCCGCGCGCGGGCGGATCAGTAGACGTGCGTGTACGGCTGGTCCGTGAAGAACGACCCCAGCGCGCGCCGCGGCGCGAACGGTGCCGCCGTGTCGCCCGTACCGCGGTAGAACCAGCTCCGGCCCGCGGCGTCGCGCGCGTACAGGTCGGGCCTGCGGTCCCCGTCCGCGTCGCCCCAGCCCACCAGGTCCGTGTACGCGTTCCAGCCGCCGCCGATCCGGGTCCGGCCGCTGAAGGTGCCGTCGCCGCGACCCCGGTAGAGCCACAGCACACCGGCCTTGTCGCGGGCCAGCAGGTCGCCCGGGGCGCCCCCGGCGATGTTCCCGGTGGCGGTGAGCGCGTTGTACCCGCCCCAGTCGGCGCCGATCCGCTTGCGGGCCTTGTAGGGCGTCGCGGCGGAGCCGGTGCCCGCGTACAGCCAGAGCACGCCGCCCCTGTCGCGGGCGACCAGGTCGGCCCGGTCGTCGCCGGTCAGGTCGCTGCCGGCGGCCAGTGCGTCGTACGCGTTCCAGCCCGACCCGATCCTGCTGCGGCTCGCGACCTTGCCGTCGCCCTTGCCGGTGTACAGCCACAGCACGCCGGCCGCGTCGCGGGCGAGGAGGTCGGCGTGCGCGCTGCCGCCGGCGTTTCCGGCGACGGCGACGGCGGTGTACTTCCGCCAGGCGTCGCCGAGGTAGGCCTCCTCGTCTCCCGCGGGTTCCACCTCCCCGTGACGGTGGCTGGTGTTGTCCCCGATCAGTTGGCCGACGCGCGTGCGGCCGTACAGGTCGGGCGTGCCGTCGTCGGTGAAGTCGTGGGGAGCGGGGGAGCGGCGCACGGTGAAGCCGCCGCCGGTCGTGAGGGCCGGGCCGATGCCGTTGTCCGGGGTGGCGCTGAGCGTCCAGGTGTAGGCGCCGTTCGGGGCCTGGCGGTGGCGGACCATCGTGTCCCAGTCGAGGGTCACCCAGCCGTTCTCGTCCGGCTCGAATTCCTCTTCGTCGAGGTAGGACGTCTCACCCGTGGCCGTGTGGCGCAGTTCGATCCGCACCCAGGCGTTCGACCGCGAGAGCCGCCACCGCATGCGCAGTGACGCCCGCCCGTCGAGGCGGGTGACGGCCGGGACGTCGGTGTCGAGCAGCGTCAGCCGGGTGGGCCGGTCGGACGTGGCGACCGGGGTGGCGCGCGGGGTGCCGTCCGACCCCTTGGCGATCCGGTACAGGCCCTCCCCGTGGGTCAGCGTGCCGCCCACGGCCAGCAGGGTGTCGCCCGGACCCGGTACGACGGAACTCGCGTGGGCCAGCAGCCGCTTGGCCGGTCCCCCGCCCAACGGGGCGGCGTACAGGCCGTAGTCGTTGTACTTGTCACCGCTGTCGATGCCGGTCCGCTGGCCGGAGAGCCACCAGCCGTCGAGCAGTCCCACCACGCGGCTGTCGTGGCCCCCGAGGGTCTGCTGCGTCACCGTGGACGAGCCGCGTGCGGCGAGGCGCAGGACGCCGCCCTGCGCGCCCTTCGCCCAGCCGGTCCACGCGAGGTGGGTGGCGGAAACGGCGACCTCGCCCCATGCCTCCCCGACGCGGAAGGTGTCCGTGATGCGGCCCGCGGCCACGTCGACCACCGCCTGGTGGAGTGCGGGGTACCCCTCGTCGCCGGTCGCGTACTGGAGGACGAACGCGCCGTCGGCGTAGGCCTCCACGCTCAGGTTGCGGGCGCCTTCGGGCAGGCCGGTGACCGTGCGGTCCGCCGCGGTCCCGCCGGCGGCGTCCAGCAGGTGGACCAGCGGCTTGCGCGCCTCCTGGTAGCCGTACGCGATGATCGTGGTCCCGAGCGTGCCGAGGTAGCCGTAGCGGAGGCGGGTGAGGTCGTGCTCGGTCTCGGCGCCCGTGTCCATGTCGCGCAGCCTCAGGGACCCGCCGGACGACGGCGGCAGGGCGACGGTGTCGGACAGGGCGCCGTGACGGAGCGGGCCCGCCACCGGGGTGTCGATGCGCGTGGTGGCGCCGCCGGAATAGCGGGTCCACGTCAGTTTCTCGTGGTCGGAGTCCGTCGTGAGGAACCCGCCGGGGCCGGCGCTGACGATCCGCGCACCGGGTGCGATCCGCGGCAGTGCGGTCGCGGCCTGCGCCGCGTCGGCGGCCCGGGTCCCGGCCACCTCGCCGGCAGGAGCGGCCGTCGCCGGCAGGGCGACCGGGCCGGCGGTGGCCGCGAGGGCGGTCATGGCGGTGACGGCCAGCAGGCGTCTGGGCGTACGGCGGTGCGGCATGGGCCCCCCTGGGCGATACGGGCGGGACCGGACGTACCCGGCGCCCCCGCCGCACGTCCGCCCCGCGAATGCGTGCGGCTGCGGACTGTATCAGGGGTCACACGGTCGTCCGCGTGGGCCCCGTCGGCCCCGCTGAGCTCGGCGAATGCCGGAGGCGCCGCCCTGGAAGGGGGTTGTGCACCTAGTTGCATAATGGGTTACCGGCCGGTACAACGGGGTGTACGACACCGCGCGAGGAGGCGCCCCCATGACCCCGTACCCGCACCTGCTGAGCCCGCTGGACCTCGGCTTCACCACGCTGCCGAACCGCGTGATCATGGGCTCGATGCACACCGGGCTCGAGGAGACCGAGCGCGGCTTCGAGCGGCTGGCCGCCTTCTACGCCGAACGCGCCCGCGGCGGCGTCGGCCTCATCGTCACGGGTGGCATCGCCCCCAACGACCGCGGTCGCCCCTTCCCGGGCGGGGCGCGCCTCACCACCGAGGAGGAGGCCGCCGAGCACCGGGTCATCACCGATGCCGTGCACGCCGAGGGCGGCCGGATCGCGATGCAGATCCTCCACTTCGGCCGGTACGCCTACCACCCCGACCTGGTCGCCCCGAGCGCCGTCCAGGCCCCCATCAGCCCCTTCGTGCCGAACGAGCTGAGCGACGCCGAGGTCGAGGAGACGGTCGAGGACTTCGTCCGCGCCGCCCGCCTGGCGAAGTCCGCCGGCTACGACGGCGTCGAGATCATGGGCTCCGAGGGCTACCTGATCAACGAGTTCACCGCCGAGCACACCAACAAGCGCGAGGACCGCTGGGGCGGCTCGTACGAGAACCGGGTCCGCTTCCCCCTGGAGATCGTCCGCCGCACCCGCGAGGCCGTCGGCCCGGACTTCATCCTCGTCTACCGCCTGTCCATGCTCGACCTCGTCCCCGGCGGCTCCACGCTGGAGGAGGTCGTGCGGCTGGCCAAGGAGATCGAGGCCGCCGGCGCCACCATCATCAACACCGGCATCGGCTGGCACGAGGCCCGCATCCCCACCATCGCCACCTCCGTCCCGCGCGGCGCGTTCACCTGGGTCACGCAGAAGCTGATGGGCGCGGTGAGCATCCCCCTGGTCACCAGCAACCGCATCAACACCCCCGAGAAGGCCGAGGAGATCCTCGCCGAGGGCCGTGCGGACCTGGTCTCCCTGGCCCGCCCGTTCCTCGCCGACGCCGACTTCGTCGCCAAGGCCGCGGCCGCCCGGCCCGAGACCATCAACACCTGCATCGGCTGCAACCAGGCCTGCCTCGACCACACCTTCAGCGGCAAGATCACCTCCTGCCTGGTCAACCCGCGCGCCTGCCACGAGACCGAGCTCGTCCTCGGCCCCACCCGCACCGCCAAGCGCGTCGCGGTCGTCGGCGCCGGCCCGGCCGGCCTCGCCTGCGCCGTCTCCGCCGCCGAGCGCGGCCACTCCGTCACCCTCTACGAGGCCTCCGGCCACATCGGCGGCCAGCTCGACATCGCCCGCCGCATCCCCGGCAAGGAGGAGTTCGACGAGACCGTCCGGTACTTCGCCACCCAGCTCGAACTCCACGGCATCGACGTCCGCCTGAACACCTTCGCCGACGCCGCCGCGCTGGCCGCCGAGGGCTACGACGACGTGGTCGTCGCCACCGGCGTCACCCCGCGCACCCCCGACATCGAGGGCGTCGACCACCCCAAGGTCGTCACCTACCTCGACGTCCTGCGCGACGGCGCCCCGGTCGGCGAGCGGGTCGCGGTCGTCGGCGCCGGCGGCATCGGCTTCGACGTGGCCGAGTACCTCACCGACGGCGGCGAGGGCGCCAGCCAGGACCCGGCCGTGTACTTCCGCCACTGGGGCGTCGACACCACCTACGGCGCCCGCGGCGGCCTCGGCACGCCCGAGCGGCCCGTCCCGCCGCGCACCGTGCACCTGCTCCAGCGCAAGACCACCAAGGTCGGCGCCGGCCTGGGCACCACGACCGGCTGGATCCACCGCACCGAGCTCAAGCACCGGGGCGTGACCATGGTCGCCGGCGCGACGTACGAGCGCATCGACGACGAGGGCCTGCACATCACCGTCGACGGCGAGGCCCGCACCGTGCCCGCCGACACCGTCGTCCTGTGCACCGGCCAGGAGCCGCGCCGCGACCTCTACGAGGAGCTCACCGCGGCCGGCGTCCGGGCGCACCTCATCGGCGGTGCCGACGTGGCCGCCGAACTCGACGCCAAGCGCGCCATCCGCCAGGGCACGGAGCTGGCCGCGGGGCTCTGACCCGCACCGGCACGGGTGTTGTGGCGGCCCGCACCGGGCCGCCACAATCGACCCGTGACGCTGACCACGGCCGAGGCCGACAAGATCCTCACCGACAACTTCGCCCCCTGGGTGCTCGCCCTCGGCCTCACCGTCGCCGAGACCGGCGAGCGGCACGCCGTCCTGCGGCTGCCCTGGTCCGACGCCCTCGCCCGGGACGGCGGCGGCCTGTCCGGTCAGGCCATGATGGCCGCGGCGGACACCGCCACCGTCATCGCCGTCTCGGCGGCCCGCGGCGGGTACGGGCCCATGACGACCGTCCAGCAGTCGACCACCTTCCAACGCCCGGTCGTCGGCGCCGACCTGCTGGTCCGGGTGGACATCTCCAAGCTCGGCAAGCGCATGGCGTTCGCCGACATCACCATGACGGCCGAGGGGCAGGAGGAGCCGGCGGCTCGGGCTTCCACGGTGTACGCCCTCCTGGGCTGAGGTCGCCAGGCCGGTCCGCAGCCTCGTGCCGGGCCGGTCCGCTGCGCGGGCCCGGTCCCCACCTCGCGAGAGTGCCGTCCCGTGGTGTGTGGGGGAGGCGCTTGAGCCGGTATGGCAGGCTGGTCCGGAGGCAGGCCCGGGCCTGGGGTGGCCGAAGGCCAGGGGCGCAGCCCCCTTGCCCCAGGGGTGGGCCTGCCGCAGGGCCTGCAGGCCATGCCGGGTCAAGCGCCGAGGGGACCCACACACCACGGGACGGCCGCCACACACCCCACCCCGCCACCGGCCGCCTATACACCAGGGATCGGCGCCGAGACCCACCTGGCGTACACCCCACCCCAACCCAAGGCGTACATCCGGCACGCCCCCGCTGCCACACCCCCAACCCACCCCTCGACAAGCACCCGCAGCCGCCACCGCAGCGAATTCGCTGATCTTTAGGCGTCCTTGAGGCGTGACCGCATACCCTGGCCCCAGCAGCTGGTTCGCCCCGTCCGCCAGACGGGATGCGTCGTAAGAGGGAACCCGGTGGGAATCCGGGACTGCCCCGCAGCGGTGAGCGGGAACGACCGCCGTCATACGCACTGGGTCCGGCAAGGGCCCGGGAAGCGACGGCCAGTAGGTGCCCGCCGGGAGACCGGCAGGCGTGCCCGCGAGTCCGAAGACCTGCCCGTTGCCCGCGCCCGGCCGATGCCGCGCGCGGACGCTCCGGTGACCTCGTGGGTGGGTCGGAGGACAAGAGACGGGCGATCGCCGCCGCGCGCACCCCTGCGCGCCCGCGGCCGGGGGCCCGCTCCCGTCGTCCCTTCGCGCTCCCGTCCGTCACCGGACCCAGGAGACACACTCGCGAAGGAGAGTGCTGTGACCAGCACTGTGTACGGATACCCCCGCCAGGGCCGGGGCCGGGAACTGAAGACGGCGGTCGAGGGCTACTGGAAGGGCCGCACCGACGCCGCGGCCCTGCACGCCACCGCCGCCGAACTGCGCCGCACCGCCTGGCGGGAGCTCGCCGAGGCCGGCCTCGCGGAGCTGCCGACCGGCGACTTCTCGTACTACGACCACGTCCTCGACACCACCGTCATGGTCGGCGCGATCCCCGACCGGCACCGCGCCGCCGTCGAAGCCGACCCGCTGGACGGGTACTTCGCCATGGCCCGCGGCACCGATGACGCGGCACCGCTCGAGATGACGAAGTGGTTCGACACGAACTACCACTACCTGGTGCCCGAACTGGGTCCGGACACCGTGTTCGCCGCGAACTCGGCCAAGCAGACGGCCGAGTTCGCCGAGGCGTTCGGCCTCGGCCACAGCCCGCGGCCCGTGCTGGTCGGCCCCGTCACGTACCTGCTGCTCGCCAAGCCCGCGCCCGGGGTGCCCGCCGACTTCGAGCCCCTCACCCTGCTCGACCGGCTGCTGCCCGTGTACGCCGAGGTGCTCGCCGACCTGAAGGCGGCCGGCGCCACCTGGGTGCAGCTCGACGAGCCCGCCCTCGTCCAGGACCGCACCCCCGCCGACCTGAACGCCGCCGCCCGCGCCTACCGCGAGCTCGGCGCCCTCGCCGACCGGCCGAAGCTGCTCGTCGCCTCCTACTTCGACCGGCTCGGCGAGGCCCTCCCGGTGCTGGCCAAGGCCCCCGTCGAGGGCCTGGCCCTCGACTTCACCGGCCCGGCCGCCGCCAACCTCGCCGATCTGGCCGCCGTCGGCGGCCTGCCCGGCAAGCGCCTGGTCGCCGGCGTGGTCGACGGCCGCAACGTGTGGATCAACGACCACGAGAAGTCCCTCGCCACCCTCGGCACCCTGCTCGGACTCGCCGACCGCGTGGACGTCGCCGCCTCGTGCTCGCTCCTCCACGTGCCGCTGGACGCGGCCGCCGAACGGGACGTCGACCCGCAGATCCGCCGCTGGCTCGCCTTCGCCCGCCAGAAGACCGGCGAGATCGTCACCCTGGCCCGCGGCCTGGCCCGCGGCACCGCCGCCGTCACCGCCGAACTCGCCGCCAACCGGGCCGACCTGGCCTCCCGCGCGACCTCCCCGCTCACGCGCGACCCCGCCGTGCGCGCCCGCGCCGCCGCCGTCACGGACGCCGACGCCCGCCGCACCCAGCCGTACCCCGAACGCGCCGCGGCCCAGCGCGCCCACCTGGGCCTGCCCCCGCTGCCCACCACGACCATCGGGTCGTTCCCGCAGACCACGGCCCTGCGGACGGCCCGCGCCGACCTGCGGTCCGGCCGGATCGGCCAGGACGAGTACGACAAGCGCATCGCCGCCGAGATCGACGAGGTCGTCGCCTTCCAGGAGGACGCCGGACTCGACGTCCTCGTCCACGGCGAGCCCGAACGCAACGACATGGTCCAGTACTTCGCCGAGCAGCTCACCGGCTACCTCGCCACCCGGCACGGCTGGGTCCAGTCGTACGGCACCCGCTACGTCCGCCCGCCGATCCTGGCCGGCGACATCTCCCGCCCGGCCCCGATGACCGTCCGCTGGACGACGTACGCCCGGTCCCGCACCCCCAAGCCCGTCAAGGGCATGCTCACCGGGCCCGTCACCATGCTCGCCTGGTCCTTCGTCCGCGACGACCAGCCGCTCGCCGACACCGCCCGGCAGGTCGCCCTCGCCCTGCGCGACGAGGTCGTCGACCTGGAGGCCGCCGGCACCTCCGTCATCCAGGTCGACGAACCCGCCCTGCGCGAGACCCTCCCGCTGCGCGCCGAGCGCCGCGCCGACTACCTCGCCTGGGCCACCGGGGCCTTCCGCCTCGCCACTTCGGCCGTCCGGCCCGACACCCAGATCCACACCCACATGTGCTACGCGGAGTTCGGCGACGTCCTGCGGGCCATCGACGACCTCGACGCCGACGTGATCAGCCTCGAAGCGGCCCGCTCGCACATGCAGGTGGCCCGCGAACTCGCCGGCGCCGGCTACCCCCGCGAGGCCGGACCGGGCGTCTGGGACATCCACTCCCCGCGCGTCCCCTCGGCCGCGGAGGTCACCGACCTGCTCCGGGCCGGCCTCGCCGCCCTCCCCGCGGACCGGCTGTGGGTCAACCCGGACTGCGGCCTCAAGACCCGCGGCTGGCCCGAGACCCGGGCCTCCCTCCACCACCTGGTGACCGCCGCCCGGACCCTGCGCACCGAACTCTCCTGACCCGTCCGGCCCCTCCGGGCGGCGGCGCACCCCACGCGCCCCGCCCGGAGGGGTCGGCGCGCGCGCCGCGACCGGCCCCCCGCCGGGCCGAGGGGGCCGGGTCAGTCCTCGGCGCGGTCCAGGGCCTCGTCGAGGGCCTGGGCGGCGGTGATGAGGGCCAGGTGGGTGAACGCCTGCGGGAAGTTGCCCAGTTGCTCGCCCCGCGGGCCGATCTCCTCGGCGAACAGGCCGACGTGGTTGGCGTAGGTGAGCATCTTGTCGAACGCGTAGCGGGCCATGCCCAGCCGGCCGGCCCGGGCGAGGGCGCCGACGTAGAGGAAGGTGCACAGTGAGAACGTGCCCTCGTCGCCGCGCAGGCCGTCGGGGGACTCGCGCGGGTCGTAGCGGTGCACGAGGCTGTCGGAGACCAGGTCGGACTCGATCGCGTCCAGGGTCGACAGCCAGCGGCGGTCCTTCGGGGACAGGAACCCGACGGTGGGCAGGAGCAGCAGCGCGGCGTCCAGCACGTCCCCGTCGAGCGCCTGGACGAAGGCCTGCCGGCGGGGGCTGTAGCCGCGCTCGATGATCTGCCGGAACACCGCGTCCCGGGTCGCGGTCCAGCCCGCCACGTCGGCCGGCCGCGCCAGCTCGGTGGCCATCCGGATGCCGCGGTCGAAGGCCGACCAGCACATCAGCCGGCTGTACGTGAAGTCCTTGCGGCCGCCCCGGGTCTCCCAGATGCCCTCGTCGGGGCGGTCCCAGTTGGCGGTCAGCCAGTCGAGCAGCGCGCTGAGGTTCTGCCAGCCGTCGTACCCGGCCGTGTGGGTCACGTCGCGGCCGTGGCTGAGGGCGAAGACGACCTCGCCGTAGATGTCGAGCTGGAGCTGCTCGGCCGCGCCGTTGCCGAGCCGTACCGGTGCCGAGCCGCGGTAGCCCTCCAGGTGGTCGAGCACCGCTTCGTCCAGGTGCGGGTCGCCGTCGACCCGGTACATGATCTGCAGCGGTTCGCCGGTCACCGTCCTGCGGTCCGTCACCCGTCCGCCCAGCCAACGACGGAACGCGTCCGCCTCCTCCTCGAACCCCAGGTCCAGGAGGGCCTTGACCGACAGGGAGCCGTCCCGCACCCAGGTGTAGCGGTAGTCCCAGTTCCGCTCGCCGCCCACCCGCTCGGGCAGGCCCATGGTGACGGCGGCGACCGGGGCGCCCGTGGGGGCGTACGTCATGAGCTTCAGGGTGATGGCCGAGCGGTTCACCATCTGCTGCCAGCGGCCGCGGTACCGGCTGCGCCGCAGCCAGCGGTGCCAGTACTCGTACGTGGAGTGGAAGGCGTGCCGCATGCGGCCCTCGGTGATCGGCTCCGGGGCCGTCGCCGCCGCGGGGCCGTGGCAGACCGTCAGGACGGCCGCCGCCATCTCGCCCTGCTGCAGCAGGGCCTCCCCGTGCACCCCCGTCCCGTCGGCGGTCAGCCGGACCGGCCCACCGACCTGGAGGAACACGGCGAGGTCCGGCGTCGTGAAGTGCGCGGTGTCGCCTTCCAGCGTGAGGCCGTGGTCGCCGCGCGCGTAGTCGAAGGCGGGCCGGCAGTCGAGCCGGAAGCGGACCGTGCCGCGGGTGACCCGCAGGATGCGGATGATCCGGTTCTGGCCCGCGGGGGCCTCGGCCTCGCCCAACGGCATGAAGTCGATGACCTCGCCGACGCCCTCCTCGGTCATGAAACGGGTGACGAGGACGGCGGTGTCCGCGAGGTAGAGCTGGCGCGTGGTGGTCCCGGGACCGTCCTCGGTGATGGCGAAGTGGCCGCCCCGGTCGTGGTCGAGGAGCGCGGCGAACAGGCTCGGTGAGTCGAAGCGGGGGGCGCAGAACCAGTCCAGCACCCCGTCGGAGGAGACCAGCGCGGCCGTCCGCAGGTCCCCGATCAGTCCGTGGTCCCCGATCGGCGGATATCGACGCATGGCAGTCCCTTCGCCGGGTCGGCCCGTTCCCCGCGCCGAGGCCGCGCGGTGCCCCCACGCTAAGGCCGCGCGGGGCGGCGGGCACCCGGTACGGGAGGGGCGGCGGCGGGGTGCTGCCGGGTGCGCACACGGGCCGTCACCCGGTCGGCCCGCGCGGCGTGCCGCCGGATCCGGCCCCTACTTCAATTGCGGTGTCCAGAACGTGCACCGCCCCGGGCGGTGCACGTCGCACCGCCACACGGCCGCGGCGACCGCCCCGTACGGGCGTCCGGCGCCGGTGCTCGTCATCCGGGGAGTCCGCATGGCATCGTCCGCGCCCGTGCCCGACCGCCCTGCCGCGAACGGCGGCACCCCGACCACCGGGTCCGCCCGGAAGGGCCTCCTGCGACGCATCGGGGAGTGGTGCGCCCGGCGCGCCGTGGTCGTCATCGTCCTCTGGCTGGTCGCCCTCGTCGGCCTGCAGGCGCTGGGCCGCGTGTACGGCGGCGACTACTCCGACGACTTCGCCCTGCCCGACGCCCAGTCGCAGCAGGGCCTCGACGTCCTCAAGGAGCACGAGCCCGCGGCCGGCGGCTACAGCGCGCAGGTCGTCCTCAACGACCCGGCCAAGCCGCTCACCCAGTTCGGCGACCAGATCGGCTCCGCAGTCACGGCACTCGGGAAGCTGCCGCACGTCCTCTCGGCCCAGAGCCCGCTGCCGCCGCCCGGCACTCCGCCCCCGCCACCGCCCCCGGCGGGCACCCCGAACGTCGGCCCGCTGTCCACGGACGGCAAGACCGCGTACATCACCATGCGGTTCGACGTCGCGCCCTCCACCCTCGAAGAGAGCTACCTGGACGGCGTCGACGCGGCGGTCCAGCCGCTGCGCGCGGCCGGCGTGGACGTCGAGTACGGCGGCCCGCTGGGCGAACTGGCGCGGCCCGAGGCGGACGACCGCACCAGCGAGGCCATCGGCTTCGCGGTGGCCGTCGTGGTGCTCCTGATCGGCTTCGGCAGCGTCATCGCCGCCGTCATGCCACTGGTGTCCGCCCTGATCGCGGTGATCTGCGGCCTGGCCCTGCTGAGCCTGCTGGCGGCGGCCTTCACCTTCGCCACGGTCTCACCCACGCTGGCCACGATGATCGGCCTGGGCGTCGGCATCGACTACGCGCTCTTCCTGATCACCCGCCACCGCCAGAACCTGATGAACGGCCTGGACCCGGTGAGCGCCGGCGGCATGGCCACGGCCACCAGCGGCCGGGCCGTGCTGGTCTCCGGCTGTACCGTCATCATCGCCCTGTCCGGTCTGTGGGTGTCCGGGGTCAGCTTCATCGGCAAGCTCGGCCTGGCCGCGGCCGTCACGGTGGTCACCGCCGTCCTCGGCGCCCTGACGCTGGTCCCCGCGATGCTGGGGGCGGTCGGGCGCCACATCGACCGCTTCACGGTCCGCAAGCCCATCGCCGAGACCGACGCCGAGCCGGGCGAGGAGGTCACGGGCGCCTGGCACCGGTACGCGCTGCGGGTCGAGCGCAGGCCGTGGACCTTCCTGATCTCGGGCGTCGCGGTGCTGGTCGTCCTGGCGATCCCGCTGTTCTCCATCCAGCTCGGGCACATCGGCGACGGCGCCGACCCCGAGTCGTTCACCGACCGGCGGGCCTTCGACCTGATGTCCGAGGCCTTCGGCCCGGGCTCCAACGGGCCGCTCACGCTCGTGATCGACCAGTCGTCCGTGCCGGCCGCGGACCGCTCGGCACTGGCCACCGCGGCGGGCAAGGCCCTGACGGGAGTGCCCGACGCCGCGCTCGTCACCCCGCTGAAGCCCACCTCGGACGGGGACGTCCTGCTGGCGACCGCCTACTCGGTCGCCAGCCCGCAGGACGAGAAGACCACCCAGCTGGTCGAGCACCTGGTGCACGACGTCCTGCCGCAGGCGGCCGCCGGCACCGCTGCCAAGACGTACGTCACCGGCACGACCGCGGCCCAGGTCGACTTCCTCGAGATCGTCTCCAGCCGGCTGGTCCTGATCATCCTCGTGGTCGTCAGCCTGGCGTTCCTCGTCATCCTGGTCGTCTTCCGCGGCCTGCTGGTGGCGGTGAAGGCGGCCGTGCTCAACGTGCTCTCGATCGGCGCCTCCTACGGTGTCGTGGTCGCCGTCTTCCAGTGGGGTTGGGGCGGCCCGGCGCTCGGCGTGTCGGGCAAGGTGCCGATCGAGAGCTACGTGCCGATGATGATGTTCGCCATCGTCTTCGGCCTCAGCATGGACTACGAGATCTTCCTGCTGTCCCGGGTGCACGAGGCGTGGCTGCGCACCGGAGACGCGAAGGCGAGCGTGGCGCACGCGCTGGAGATCACGGCCCGGGTCATCACCTGCGCGGCCCTGATCATGGTCAGCGTCTTCGCGGCCTTCATCGTCAGCGACAACATCGTCGTCAAGATGCTGGGCCTGGGCCTGGCGGTGAGCGTCCTGATCGACGCCACGGTCGCCCGCCTCCTGCTCGTCCCCGCCACCATGACGCTCCTGGGCGAACGCGCCTGGTGGATCCCCGCCTGGCTGGACCGCATCCTCCCCCACATCGACACGGAGGGCGAGGGCGAACTCGCCACCGCTCCCGCCCCCACGCCCAGCCCCACCCCGCCCTCCCCGCCGAAGACCCCCTGAGCCGGCGCCCCGTTCGCCGGGCGCACCACCCGGAGCTACGTTGGTGGAAGGGGTCGGGACGGCGGCCCGGTGGGCGCCCGCCCTCCCGGTCCGAACGCACGGGGACTCCTAGGACGGTGGCGGCATGACCGAAGCGCAGAACGACGTCCGGCACCGCACGCCGCAGGAGCGGGCCGCCCTCGGCAAGGCGGCCAGACGCTCCGTACCCCGCTCCAGCCACGCCGAGTACGCCCCCGCGGAGAAGCGGCCGGACCCGGTGGACGTCATCGAGGCGCAGTCGGCGAGGCGGGTGCCCGAGCTCGTGCCCATCCGCTACGGACGGATGTCCGAGTCGCCGTTCCGCTTCTACCGGGGGGCCGCGGCCATCATGGCCGGGGACCTGGCGGGCACCCCGCGGTCCGGCATCACCACCCAACTGTGCGGCGACGCACACCTGTTGAACTTCCGGCTGCTGGCCTCGCCCGAACGCCGCCTGATGGTCGACCTCAACGACTTCGACGAGACGCTGCCCGGCCCGTGGGAGTGGGACGTCAAGAGGCTGGCCGCCAGCTTCGTCATCGCGGGCCGGGCGAACGGCTTCGGCGAGAAGGAGCGCGCCCGCATCGTGAACGCGACGGTGCGGTCCTACCGCGAGTGGATGCGACAGTTCGCCACGCTGGGCAACCTCCCCGTGTGGTACGCCCAGTTCGAGGAGCACGACGTGCAGTCCCGGTTCGTCCAGGGCCTGGGCGGCCGGGCCCGCGACCGGTGGGAGCAGGCGGTGGCGAAGGCCCGTACCCGGGACAATCTCCAGGTCTACCGCAAGCTCACCCGGGTGGTGGACGGGGAGGTCCGCATCGCGCCGGACCCACCCCTGGTCACGCCGCTCCAGGACCTGCTCCCGGGCACCGAGCGGACGGAGCTGGCACGCTTGATCCGCAAGCTGATCAAGCGGTACGCGAAGACGGTGCAGTCCGACCGGCGGTTCCTGCTGGACCAGTACCAGCTCGTCGACATGGCCCGCAAGGTGGTCGGGGTCGGGAGCGTGGGCACCCGCTGCTGGATCGTGCTGCTGCTCGGCAGGGACGACGAGGACCCGCTGTTCCTGCAGGCCAAGGAGGCCGACGAATCGGTGCTGGCCCCCTTCGCCGGCGCCAGCCGCTACGCCCAGCAGGGCGAGCGCGTGGTCTCGGGCCAGCGGCTGCTGCAGGCCACCAGCGACGCCTTCCTCGGCTGGGAGCGGGTGGACGGCATCGACGGCCGCCGACGGGACTTCTACATCAGGCAGTTGCGCGACTGGAAGGGCATCGCCGAGCCCGAGAAGATGCTGCCGACGGGACTCCAGGCGTTCGGCGAGATGTGCGGCGCCGTGCTGGCCCGTGCGCACGCACGGTCGGGCGACCGCATCGCCATCGCCTCCTACCTGGGCAGCGGCGACGCCTTCGACCGGGCCCTGGTGACGTTCGCCGAGCTCTACGCCGACCAGAACGAGCGGGACCACCAGGCCCTCGTCGACGCCGTCGCCACGGGCCGGGTGAAGGCCGCGACGGTCTGACCGGGGCACCGCCCCACACCCCCGGCCCCCGGCGGACCCGTGACCGGACATACGAGAAGTCGAGCGTCGGGGCTGCCCTGTGTGCGTCGTCCTTCGCGTACCCGGGTGAGGTATCCCTCCTGCTCCAGGTCCGCGACGATCGCCGGGACGGTCCGCTCGGTGAGCATGCACGTCACCGGCCTCCCGGGCCGGTCGGGGTCACGCCGGATGCCGTGACGCCGTGGCCGGGGCCTCGGCTCCCCTCACCCCGGCTCGCCGCCGGACCCAGGTCATCATGAGGACGAGGGCCGCTGCTGCGCCGTACGCGATGTTGCTCAGCGACGGCTGGAAGTGGAGCGTCGGGGCAAGGACGTAGACGGCGGCGCCCGCGAGGGGGATGCCGAGCCATTCCCAGCGTCCGTCCAGGGCCACGAGGGCGATCAGGAGCAGCCCGTACCAGGAGTAGCCGGGGGTGAGGAGGACGAACGCCCAGCCGGTGACCAGGAGAGCGCCGCTCCAGGGGCGTCGCGGGTCGCCGCGCCACATCACGTACAGGGACACGACCACGATGACGGCGAGCAGAACGGGCAAGGCCCAGGTGTCGGGCAGGATCAGGCGAAGGAGCGAGTAGCGGGATCCGGTCGAGGGGTCGTCGTAGCCCTCCTCCTGCACGTAGCCGCCGAGGTAGCCGAAGACCGAGTCGTGCGAGAGGAGGACGTACGGGAGGTAGGCGAGTACGGCGAAGGCAGCGGCGGGTAGGAGTACCGCTGCCGCGTCGCGGAAGCGGCGGACCCCGGACAGCGCGCCGGGGAGGATGACGGCGGGCATCAGCTTCGTGGCGATGGCCGCGCCGATCAGCACTCCGCCCGCCGCCCGCCGGGGCAGGGCACGGGAGGCGACGAGGCCGAGTCCGGCGACCGCGAGGAGCACGCCCAGGACGTCGACGTGCGCGTTGTTGACGGCCTCGACGGGGACGGCCGGGCACCAGGCCCAGTACGCGGCCTTGCGCAGGTCGTCGCCGCGCCGTCGCAGGATCAGGAGGAGCGTGCCGGTGACCCCGAGGGAGATCAGGGCGGCCCCGGCCTGGAGCGGCTTGTGGCGGGAGTCGGCGGGGGAGAGGCGGTCTACGGCCAGGAAGTACGCCTCGGCGACGGGCGGGTAGATGGTGTGGACGGCGGGCCTGTTGATGCGGGTGCAGTGGGGCGTGCTGCCCGTGTGGGGGATCGGGGCGAGGCCGGCGCCCGTGCAGGCGGCGCCGGTGGGGAACAGCCAGCGGTCGCGCAGCCTGGCGAGCGCCGGGTCCTGGGGGGTGTGGTCGTACGGGGAGGTGCCGGCGGACTGGACGCGGCCGTCCCAGGCGTAGCGGAAGGAGTCGGTGCTGGTCCGCGGCGGCCCCATCAACCCGGTCAGCGTGACGGCGACGGCCCCCGCGGTGATCAGCCACGCGACGCTGCGAGCAGGGACGCGGCGCAGAGCCAGCAGCGCGACGGTGAAGAGGGCCCAGCAGGCCGCGTACCGGCAGAACAGGCCGACCGGGTCGCTGAAGTAGCCCCCGTACCCGATGGTGTGGGCGAGGAGCGTCGTGAGTGTGGCGAGGGCGAGGGCGGTGGCTGCCAGCCCGGTGCGAGGGGTGGGGGCGGTATGGGCTTTCACCTGCGGAATCGTTCCAGGCGCCGGCTCTCCCGCGGGCCATGCCGCCTCGGACGTCCGTGTTTCGTAAGGTGTTCCGGCTGCCTGCTCGGGCCTCGTCGGGGGTGTGATGGGGGCATGCGTTTCACCCTCCCTTCCGGGCCGCCCGTCACCTTCAAGGCGCGCCTGCACGATGCCCGTACCGCGACCGTCATCGGCCGCTGGCTCGGCCTGGCCGTGGCCGTCTGCTTCGCGACCGGTGTGCTGAGCCACTACCTCCAGCACCCGCCCGGATGGCTGGCCGATTGGCTGCCGAGCCGCCCGTACTGGGGCTATCGGCTCACCCAGGGTCTGCACGTGGCCTCCGGCATCGCCGCGATCCCGCTGCTGCTGGCGAAGCTGTGGGCGGTCTATCCGCGGTTGTTCGCTCGGCCTCCGGTGCGATCGGCCCTCCACGCCCTGGAGCGGATCTCCGTGGCGGTCCTGGTCGCGGCCGGACTGTTCGAGCTGTTCACGGGGCTGCTGAACACCTTCCAGTGGTACCCCTGGCCCTTCTCCTTCGTTCCCGTGCACTACGCGGTCGCCTGGCTCCTGCTGGGATCGCTTCTGCTGCACGTCTCCGTGCAATGGCCGAAGATCCGGGACCACTTCACCCTCCGTTCTCCCGGAACCCTGGCATTGCCCGAGGCCGACGGGCCGGACCGCAGGCAGCTCCTCCTCGGCGTCACGGCCGCGGTCGGAGCGGTCACGCTCACCACGGTCGGACAATCCGTCACCGCGCTCGGCCCGCTGGAACTGTTCGGCCCGCGCAGTCCCGCCCACGGGCTCCAAGGACTCCCCGTGAACCGGACGGCCGCCGCCGCGCACATCTCCGGGGCCTCTTTGGCCGGCTGGCGTCTGACCGTGGCCGGGCCGCGCCCGTACACCCTCACGCTGGAGGAGCTGCGCGCCATGCCGCAGCATGACGTCACCCTGCCCATCGCCTGCGTGGAGGGCTGGAGCAAGTCCGCACACTGGACCGGGGTGCGGGTGCGCGACCTCCTGGAGCGTGCGGGCGGCGGCCCGGGTGCGCGGGCCCGGGTGGTCTCCCTGGAAGCGGCGGGTGCCTACCGGGTGATGGAGATGGGACGCCTGTACGCGCAGGACCCGCTGACGCTGCTCGCGCTCCGGCTGAACGGTGACGTGCTGTCCCTGGACCACGGCTACCCGGCGCGGATCATCGCCCCGAACCGGCCCGGCGTCCTGCAGACCAAGTGGGTCGGCCGACTGGAGGTGGCGTGATGAACTTCCGGTACGTGATGGGCGGATGCGGGCTGTCGTGCGCGGCCTGGGGCGGGTGGCTGCTGCTCCAGCAGCCCGAGCCGTGGCGGATCGCCGTCTGGCTCGGGGGAGCGGTCGTCGCGCACGACGGGTTCGTCGTGCCCGTGGTGATGGCGATCGCCGCCCTCGTTGCGGTGGCCGGCCTTCGCTTGCACGGGGTGCCGCGTGCGGCCCTGATCGTCGCGGGCTCCCTCACCGCGATCGCGCTTCCCCCACTCCTGCGTCCGAGGGGCGTGGCCAACCCGACCGTGCTGCCGCTCGACTACCTGCGCAACTGGCTGCTCGCCCTGGCCGCCATCGCGCTGTTCACCCTTGCTCACGCCGGTGTGCGTGCGGTGGCGCGCCGGGTGGGCCGGGAGGGCCGTCGGGCCTGATCGAAGCGGTGCCGCGGCGAAGCCGTCAGGTTCGCGCATTGTTCTTGAATGGTCGTTCATGTATGTTCTTGTCATGCCCAGACCGCGAGAGTTCGAGCCCGATGCCGTCCTGAACGTGGCCATGCTGCGGTTCTGGGAGCGCGGGTACCGGGCCGTCTCCGTCGAGGACCTGGTCAAGGCGACCGGGGTCAAGCCCGGCAGTCTCTACAGTGCCTTCCCGGGCGGCAAGCGTGCGCTCTTCCTGAAGTCGCTCGAGCGCTACTCGCGACTGGTCGTCCCGCAGAAGCTTGGCGAACTCGAGGCCCCGACCGCCTCGTTGGCTGAGATCCGCGGCTACTTTGACGGTCTGGTGCGCGATCTGCTCAGCCCCGAGGGTCGGCAGGGCTGCCTGCTCGTCAACACGGCGATCGAGAACGCCGCCGAGGACGACGAGGCGGCGGCCGTCGTCCGCGGACATCTGGCCCGCCTGGAGCAGTGCATGACCCATGCACTGGAGAACGCCGCGCGCAGGGGGCAGGTGCGCGCCTCGCTGGACTGTTCCGGCAGCGCCAAACTGCTGGTCGCCGCCTGCCAGGGACTCATGGTCGTCGGGAAGGCCGATCCTGGTGAAGAGCTCCTGCGCGCGATCGTCGACAACGCTTTCCGCGCTCTCGCCTGACGGCGGGGCGTACGGGCCACCGTGCGCGGTGGCCTTTCTTTCGCGCCGATAGTTGAATGACTGCTCAAGAATGGAGTCAGTGCATGAAGGCCATCGTCATCTCCGCCTACGGCGGACCCGAGGTGCTCACCATCACCGAACTGCCGGAACCCGTGCCCGCCGACGGCGAAGTGCTGGTCCGGGTCAAGGCGTTCGGCCTCAACCACGCCGAGGCGTACATGCGCGGCGGTGCCTGGGGGAAGGTCGCCGCCGTCCCCGGGATCGAGTGCGCCGGGGTGGTGGAGGCCGACCCTTCCGGCCAACTCGCCTCCGGAACACGGGTCGTGGCGATTCTCGGCGGCATGGGGCGGACCCGCAACGGAAGCTACGCGGAGCTGGTGACCGTACCGGCGACCAACGTGGTGGCCGTCCGCTCCCCGCTGGACTGGGCCGATCTCGCGGCGGTCCCCGAGGTGTACGCGACGGCGTGGAGCGGCCTGTTCGGCAATCTGGACCTGCGGCCCGGCGAGACCGTCCTGGTGAGGGGAGCGACCTCCTCGCTCGGCCAGGCCGCCGTCAACCTGGCGGTGGACCACGGCGCGACCGTCCTCGCCACGACGCGGGACCCGCTGCGGGCGCCCTTGTTGAAGGAGCTCGGGGCCTCCGATGTGCTCATCGACGACGGCGCGCTCGCCACACAGGTCGCGGAGCGGGAGATCGGCGTCGACGCGGTGTTCGACGTCGTCGGCAACAGCGTCCTGCGTGACTCGCTGGCCCTGGTCCGGCCGCGCGGGCGCGTCTGCCAGCTCGGCTTCCTGGGCGGATTCGAGCCCGTACGCGATTTCGACCCGATCGCCGACCTCCCCAGCGGAGTCCGGCTCAGCTTCTTCGGCAGCGCCTTCGTCCTGGGTACCCCCGCGTTCCCGCTCGGCGATGTGCCGTTGGATGAGATGTACAACAAGGTCGAGGCCGGTGTCCTGCGGGCGCGTCCCGCCCGGGTCTTCCGGTTCGACGAGATCGTCGAAGCCCACCGGGCCATGGAGGCCGGAGCAGCCCTCGGGAAGATGGTTGTGACCGTCGACTGAGACGCCAGGTCTTTCGTCACCCCACCTGCGGGGGCTGCGACTCCGGGTGGGATCCGCGCTGCTGCGGATCCCACCCGGTGGTTCGCCGCGTGGCAGGGGCCTCGGCGAAGACGAGGAGGGTGTTCAAGCGGAGGCCCCCTCGGCCGGTGCGGGTCGGGCCCTCGGCGGCTCGGCGAGCACCCTGCGCATGTCCCGTACCGCGTGCCAGGTGCCCCGCCAGGTACCGGTGACCTTGGACTTCCCGGATCTGGGCAGGTACGGGATGTCCGTCTCGGCCACCTTCCAGCCCGCGTCGGCGGCCCGTACGACCATCTGGAGCGGGTATCCGCTGCGCCGGTCGCTCAGGTCCAGGTCAAGGAGTGCCTCGCGGCGGGCGACCCTCATCGGTCCGAGGTCGTGGAGCCGCAGGCCGGTGCGGCGGCGCACCATGCGGGCCAGGGCGATGTTCCCGGCCCGGGCGTGCGCGGGCCAGGCGCCGCGGCCCTGCGGGCGGCGCCGGCCGAGCAGGAGGTCCGCCTCACCGGCCGCGACCCGCTCGGCCATCGGGGCGAGCAGGCCGGGGTCCATGGAGGCGTCGCAGTCGCAGAAGCAGACCAGCTCGGCGCGTGCGGCGAGCAGCCCGGCGTGGCAGGCGGCGCCGAAGCCACGCCGGGTCTCGTGCACGACGGTGGCGCCGAGGGAGCGGGCGATGTCGGCCGAGCCGTCGGTGGAGCCGTTGTCGACGACGATGGCCCGCCACCCGGCCGGCACCCGCGCCAGGACCCGGGGGAGGGCTTCCGCCTCGTCGAGGCACGGGAGTACGAGGTCCGCGCGGGGCGGACGGCAAGCAGAAGGAGTCACCCTCCACACCGTAGGAACCGAAGGGCGAGGAAGGCCGCCCGAAGACCTTACGAAACGCGGACACCGCGTCGCAGGGCGGCAGGCCCGGGTCCACGCGGCACCGCACGGTGTCACTCTGGGAGGTGTGGAATCCGGCAAAGACGCGCGAGGTCTGGGGCTGGCTCAGCCCGTCACACCGGCCGACTCGCGCTGGCCGGCCCGTGCGAACTCGGCCATGCCGTCGGCGAAGCCGACCGCCGGACGCCAGCCCAGCTCCTTGCGCAGCCGGGCGGAGTCGGCGGTGATGTGCCGTACGTCGCCGAGGCGGAACTCGCCCGTCACCACCGGGGCGGGTCCGCCGTGCGCCGTGGCCAGGGCGGCAGCCATCTCGCCGACCGTGTGGGGCTCCCCGCTGCCCGTGTTGTACACGGCGAGTGCGCCCGCCCGCCGGGCACCGACCGCCTCCAGCGCCACCGCATTGGCCGCGGCCACGTCCGTGACGTGGACGAAGTCCCTCCGCTGCGCGCCGTCCTCGTAGACCCGGGGTGCCTCGCCCCGGGCGAGCGAGGAGCGGAAGAAGGAGGCCACCCCGGCGTACGGGGTGTCGCGCGGCATGCCGGGCCCGTACACGTTGTGGTAGCGCAACGACACCGCACGACCCTCCACGCAGCGGGCCCAGCTCGCCGCGAGGTGCTCCTGGGCCAGCTTCGTCGTCGCGTACACGTTCCGGGGATCGGTCGGGGCGTCCTCGCCGACCAGGCCCGGCGCGAGGTCGGCTCCGCAGTCGGGGCAGCGGGGTTCGAACCGGCCCGCCGTCAGGTCCTCGGTCCGGCGTGGCCCGGGGCGTACCGTTCCGTGCCGTTCGCACGTGTACCGGCCCTCGCCGTAGACCACCATCGATCCGGCGAGCACGAGTTCCCCCACCCCGGCGGCCGCCATCTCCGCGAGCAGCACCGCCGTTCCGAGGTCGTTGCAGCCTGCGTACTCCGGGGCGTCGGCGAAGTCCTTGCCGAGGCCGACCATGGCCGCTTGGTGGCACACCGCGTCGATTCCGCGGAGCGCGGCTCTGACCGCGTCGGCGTCGCGTACGTCGGCGCGCACGAACTCGGCGTCGGGCAGCGGCGGCGTGCAGGGGTGGGCGGCGGGCAGCAAGGCGTCGAGGACGACGGGATCGTGTCCCCGGTCCTTCAGGGCGGAGACGATGCGGGAGCCGATGAACCCGGCTCCTCCGGTGACGAGTACGCGCATGCCGAGGACGCTACGCAGTGCGGAGCGTGCGGAGGGTCTCCCACGCGTGCACGTAAGACTTCCGTCATACGGGAGCGTTGGGAGCGGCGGCGGCCGGGGCTGACGGCCGTTGACTCGCGCGCGGGACTTCAGTGGTGACCGAGGTGGTCGTGGTCCTTCCAGACGCCGTCGCCCGGCATGTCGAGGCGGGCGGTGAGCGGTCGCCGCCACGGGGGAGTAGAGGTGGGTTCGCCCCAGTAGTCGGTGACCCGTACGGCCCGGCCGTCGCGGAGCTCGGCGATGGTGACGTTGCGGTAGAGGCGGCCGTCGCCGTAGTCGCAGGTCCATTCCACGACGATGACGTCATCGTCGAGGCGCAGCCGTCGTCCCACTCCGAGCGTGAGCTCCGGGAAATTCCCCTCGACCTCACCGATGAGCGTGCTGCCGCGGACGACCTCGCCCATCTGGGGCCACTGCCGCTCGACCTCCGGGGCGAGCGGCACTCCGAGGACGTAGGCGAGGCGGGTGCGGCCGTTCGATTCCGGTGTCGGCTCGTTCATGGCCGTCGGTCCTCCCTGTGCGCTGGGCGGCGGACCGGATGCGGCGTGTGTCGCGGTGCGCCGGAGCCACCAGGAGACCACCCCAGGACCGCGGTGCCGGACAGGCGCACGGTGTGCCCCGTGGCGAAATCGGCGGACAGCAGGGCCGCGGCACTGTCGACGGCCGGATTGCCGAGGCTGCTCACCGGCGACATGCGGCCGCAGCTGCGTGCCTGCCTGGCACCGGGCTGCGTGTTCTCCTACGTGAAGCAGCACCCCCGCCGCGCATGGTGTTCGGCCGGCCGCGGCGACCGCGCCCGCGTCGCGCGGCACTACCAGCGCCACCTGGTCGCCAAGACCGACCCCGAGTCCTGAGCGGAGGCTCTCCGATGAAGGTCGACGTGCTGACCGAGGCCGTGATCGCCGCCCCGTGCGACAGGGTCGCCGCCTACGCCGCAGACCCCACGCACGCTCCCGAGTGGTACGCGAACATCACTGCCGCCGAATGGCGGACCCCGCCGCCGCCGGCGGTCGGCTCCAAGGTCGCCTTCGTCGCCCGCTTCCTCGGCAGGCGGCTGGCCTACACGTACGAGGTCACCGCGTACGAGCCCGGGCGCCGACTGGTGATGCGCACGGACGAAGGCCCCTTCCCCATGGAGACCACCTACACCTGGGAGCCGTACGGGGAAGCCTCGGACCGCACCCGCATGACCCTCCGCAACCGCGGCGAGCCCAGCGGATTCGCCTCACTCGGCGCCACCGTGATGGCAGCGGCCATGCGCCGGGCCCAGGTCAAGGACCTGGCTGCACTGAAGGAGCTGCTGGAGCAGTGAGTACGGATCCCACTTGGGCGGCAGCATGTCCGCGAACGCCACTGCCGTCGTGATCCAGTGGTCCAGCACGGCATCCTCCGCCGGGGCCGGGCCGCTCACCGTCACCCAGCCGCGCATCGGGGCCGCGTCCCTCCGTCGTCACGCCGTGGCGGCCGGGTGGACCGAGAGCGAACGGTGGACCAGCGGGCGAGGGCGTCACTTCGTCGCGCTGCGCGCCTGCCGCTGAGCCCGGCTCCAGCGCCAGGTCCGTACGATCAGGACCACCGTCGATGCCGCGAAGAGCGCCGCTGTGATGAGCAGCCAGCGTCCGAGGAACCCGTCCGCCGGAAGGGCGGTCGCGGCCGTGTAGTGCTCGACCCGGCGAAGGACCAGCGGCCACCAGACGAGCAGCAGAACTCCGGAGACGAACGCGGGTACGCGGACGTGGTTCACGCTCACCCGTGGCACGGGCGGTGTGGGGCGAGGTCCCCGGGTGAACACGGCCTGCGCCGCCCGGTCGGTCGCCGAGTACAGGGGCAGCAGGACCAGGTCGTGGAGGAGGGCCGCTCCGACGAACCACACGGCCACTCCGAGCGTGTCCCCCTCGAACAGGCGCAGACCCGCGTAGAGGGCGAGGGCGAAGGAGGCCAGCACGAGGAGCAGGTGCAGCGAGGAGGCGCCGTAGCGGCGCCGGAACGCGGTCCGGGCGCTCATGCGGACTCTCCGAAGGTCAGGCGGGTGACCCACTTGGTGTTGTGGACCCCCGGAGCCCCCGCGACGATGGCCCGCGCCGGGTAGCCGTGGTCGGCGGAGAGAGTCGCCCCGTTGACGCGCACGGCCAGCAACGAGCGGCTGTCACGGACCTGGTGGTCGCTGAGCACGGCCGACCTGAACGAGCCGCCACGCTGCACCGACTCGACGAGGACCTCGGGCGTGTTCACCCCGAGCCCGACGAGTGCGGCCAGATCGGTGAGCAGGACCCCGCCCCACCGCTGGTCCGGGGTCGACCAGCCCTCCACGCAGGCGATGGGCAGGGCCGACTCGTGCTGGGGCATGGCCAGGAGCTGCTCGTACGTCAGATCGATCTGACGCCCCGGGCCGCGTACCGTCAGCCGCCAGGCGGGACCGACGTCGCTGGGCCGGATACCGACCGAGGCGGCCGTCTTGTTGATCTGGAACCCGTTCGGGCCCGAACCCGGGTCCCGGCCGTGCGGGGCCAACAGCGCCGTGTTCCGCCACCATCCGCCGATGCTCTGCCCGGCCGTGACCACGAGCAGCGTGACCGACCCGAGTCCCACCATGGCGAGGGCGCCCCGGCGGGAGATGGTCGGCGCGGCGGGGCGCGGCGAGACCAGCCCGACGGCTTCCCCGGTACCCGCCGCAGGCTCCCCGAGCCGTGGCCGCACGGCCCGCAAGGCCCTGGGGAGTCGAAAGGTCACGTGGACGACGAAGGCGCCGATGAACACCCAGGCTCCGTAGAAGTGCAAGGTGTAGAAGGAGCCGGGGAAGATGTAATGGAGCTGGACGTTGAGGATTCCGGTGACGAACTCGAAGCCGACGCCGCCGACCAGCAGGAGCAGGGACAGCCGCTCCAGAGCGTGGCCGATCGAGCGGATCGGCGGCCACTCGAACAGCTTCGGGATGACCGACCACAGCTTCGCCAGCAGGACGGGCACGAGGACGACGCCCAACGTCACGTGGACGCCCTGGGTGAGCCGGTAGAGCCAGTACGGAGACGTCGGCCACGAGAACAGGTAGAAGCCGAGCCATCCCTTGTTCGGCGTCTGGTCGTTGACCGCCGCGAGATCAGGGTTGTACGCCGCATACGACAGCAGACCCGTCACGAAGAGCACCGTGATCCCGAACAACAGGACCAGCCCGAACACCGCGGTCAGCCACGGACCGCGCAGCGGACTCCGCCAGAACTCCGGACGGGCCGGCCCTGGGGGCGGGCCCGCCCCCAGGGCCGCGCTCCCCGCCTCTCGCAGCCGCGTCAGCGGGCCGGACCGGACCCTCGGTGGGGCCGGCTTCCGGGCGCCCGCGGCCCGACCGGGCGGAGGCCCGGCTGCAGGAGGGGCGCCGGCCTTCTCCGACTCCTTGCCCGTAGGCGGTGGCACGTCGTCCGGCTGGCCCTGCCCGATGCCGCTCGCGCCCATCGGGCACCCCCATCGACCGCCGATTCCCGCTGTTTCTTCGCATTTCGCCAGCTAGAAGAAGATGCCGCACCGGTGCCGCACCGGCTCCGGCGACACGCCAAGCGGGGGAATCCCTGCTGAGCTCTCCCATGCCGAGGCCCACGTCGGGGATCTTGGCGGCGTTGCCGATGGAGCCCGGCATGACGTGGCCGTAGATCTTGAACGTGAGGTCGTACTACGTCTTGGCGTCCGGTCAGCATCCGTCCCCTCGCATACGCCTCCCGGTGTAGAGTGCGGGACGCCCTTGACCTGCAGAAAGCAGGCAGGGAGCCGTCTCGTAGGAGTCCGAAATGCTGCGCACCATGTTCAAGTCCAAGATCCACCGGGCTACCGTCACGCAGGCCGATCTGCACTACGTCGGGTCCGTGACCGTCGACGCCGAGCTCATGGAGGCGGCGGACCTGCTGCCCGGCGAGCTCGTGCACATCGTCGACGTCACCAACGGGGCACGCCTGGAGACGTACGTCATCGAGGGCGAGCGCGGCTCGGGCGTGATCGGCATCAACGGCGCCGCCGCACACCTGGTGCACCCTGGGGACCTCGTCATCCTGATCAGCTACGCCCAGGTCGACGACGCCGAGGCGCGTGCGCTCGTACCGAGCGTGGTGCACGTGGACGCGGACAACCGGATCGTCGCACTCGGCGCCGACATGTCCGCGCCGGTTCCGGGTACGGATCAGCAGCGCGGCCCGCACGCGGTCGCCGCGGCCCGCTGACACCGGCGCCGCCCCCTCACGGGAGGGGTGGGCGCAGGGCGCCGGCCCGGGGCCGTGCGTCGGACATCGAGTGGTCGAGGGAGAGCGTCGCGGTGACGGTCGACATCAGGGACGAGCGGGCCGCCGGGTTGCTGGAGGCCCGGGACGGCGGGCAGGTCGTGGGCCGCATCGCCTACTTCGTGCTGGCGGGCGGGGTACCGGCGCTGGTCGCCGTGCACACCGTGGTCGAGCCCGGCCAGGAGGGCCGTGGCATCGGCGGCGACCTGGTCCGGGCGTTCTACGGGATCGCGGCGGGGGAGGGCGTGCCGGTGGTGCCGCTGTGCCCGTACGCCGCCGCGTGGGCCGCCCGGCACCCCGACGAGGCCCCCGAACCTCCGGCCGAGCTCGTGGCCGCGGCGCAGAAGCAGCTCGCGGAGGACCCCTCCCAGTGGTGACGCTGGCCCTGCTGCACACCTCGCCGGTGCACGTCCCGGTCTTCGACGCCCTGCGGGACCGGGACCACACGGGCCTGGAACTGCACCACGTGGTGGCGCCGGAGCTGCTGGACCGCGCCCGGGCACACGGGCCGGAGGCCGTCGCCACACAGGTCGGGCACCTGCTGGCGGAGGCGGTGGCCGGAGGCGCCCGGGCGGTCCTGTGCACCTGCTCGACCATCGGCGCCGTGGCCGAGTCGCACGCGGCGGCAGCAGGCGTGCCCGTGCTGCGGGTGGACCGCCCCATGGCCGCGGAAGCGGCGCGCCTGGGCGGGCGCGTGGTGGTCCTGGGTGCGCTGGAGAGCACCCTGGGCCCGACCGCCGCCCTGCTCGAAGAGGAGTCCGCCGCCCGGCCCGGCCCGGCCGAGGCGCCGTTCAGCGTGGAGACCCGGCTGGTGCCGGGAGCCTGGGAACGGTTCGAGGCCGGCGACCCGGCCGGCTACGTCGCGCTGGTGGCACGCGCGGTGGAGGCGCTGACGGCTACCGACCGGACGGACGGCACCGACCCGGCCCACCGTACCGGCGTCGATCGCACGACCGGCCCCCGGGCCGGGACCGGAGCGGACGTCATCGTGCTCGCCCAGGCTTCGATGGCTCCGGCCGCCGCCGTGGCCGTGACCGACGTCCCGGTACTCGCCAGCCCGGTATGGGGCCTGGCCGCCGCGGCTCGGGCAGCAACGGTTACCGGTACGGCCTGACGCCGATCGGGGTCCAGGCCGGCCGCCACCTGCCGCCGCGCTCGCGGGCCACCCCTGCGGCCGTGCCGTCCAAGCCCACGACGAGGACGGCAGCAACCGCCCCCACCCGCGGCGGACGGGTCAGGCGACCTGGGAAACCACCCGTAGCAGGACGCACCAGAGCCGGCCGTAACAGGACGTACCAGGGCCGGCCGGCGAACCGGATCAGCCGAGCGGACCGGGCTGCGGGACCGGCGAGGGCCCCGGGGGTGGCGGGATCGGGTCCGGTTCCGGGATCGGCCCGGGCGTCGGCGGTGGGGGCATCGGCGGCGGCTGCGGCGTGGGCATCGGGTCCGGCACCGGTGCGGGCTCGGGATCGGGGGGACGGGTCTCGTCCCCGGCGGCCGGTGCGCGGTGAGTGACTCGCATGCCTTCACTGTCCCCCTCCGCGGGTCGCGGCGCCCACCGGAGGCCCCCGACCGGTCCGCCGATCCCTGGCAGGGCCAGGCGGGTCCCGTGGTGTGTGGGGGAGGCGCTTGACGGGGCATGGCAGGCTGGTCCGGAGGCGGGCCCGGGCCTGGGGTGGCCGAAGGCCAGGGCCGAAGGCCCCGAAGCCCCAGGGGTGGGCCTGCCGCAGGGCCCGCAGGCCATGCCCCGTCAAGCGCCGAGGGGACCCACACACCACGGGACCCGCCCCCGAAGCGAGCCCACCCGACTACCGGGCCACCCTCGCAAGGCCGCCCCAATCACCCCACCCCACCACGGCCGCCCACGCACCAGCCCCCGCGTCGGCGTCCCCCACACCGCCCCCCACTCGGCGTCCCCACACACCGAACCCCCGCGTCCGCGTCCGCGACCGCGCCCCGAACCTCCCCCCAACGTCTTCGCGCCATTTCCAGCGCTCCCGGAGCAACGCCTCCCCCACACAGAACGACCGCGAGCGCCCCCACGGCGCTACTCCGGTCTGACGTCTTTCAAGCCAACTACCGTACAACACAGCCTACTTGGGCATGCACCCCGGCGCGTCTCGGTGCGCCGCCCGTGCGACGCCATGTCAAGTGCCCCCAGCACGTATCCCCGAGCGCACACCCACGAACCGACGGAATATCAACTTCCTTACGGAGAGGCGCTCTTGCGCCCCTGTGAGCCCCCTTGTCACGCTCCGGCCGCCGCCGTTAGGTTGAGCGGCTCCTGATGTCTTCAAGGGGGGACCCATGGCCGCACGCGGCCGGCACCGCCGGTACCAGCCGAGCAGCATCAACCGAGCCTCGCTGACGGTCACGGCGGGCGGCGCCGGAATCGTGCTGCCGCTCGTCGCGGGAACCGCCGCCGACGCCGCGACCGTCGACACGTGGAACAAGGTCGCCGCCTGCGAGTCCAGTGGCAACTGGCACGTCAACACCGGCAACGGCTACTTCGGCGGCCTGCAGTTCACCAGCAGCACCTGGCGCGAGTACGGCGGCACCGTCTACGCCCGGCGCGCCGACCTCGCCACCAAGGGCCAGCAGATCGCCATCGCCGAGAAGGTCCTCGAGGGCCAGGGCCCCGGTGCCTGGCCCGTCTGCGGCCCCGAGGCCGGACTGCACCGCGGCGGGCCCGCCCCCGACACCGACCCGGGCGGCGGTCAACGGACCCGGACCCACCGCACCCAGCCCGTACAGGAGACCAAGGCCCGCCCCGCCGCCCCGGACCGCGGCGCGCAGCGGACCGCTGCCGGACACGCCGTGGCCGGGCCGGGTTCCCCGTACACCGTCGCCCCCGGCGACTCGCTCTCCGCGATCGCCCAGGACCACCGGGTCGCCGGCGGCTGGCAGGCGCTCTACGCCACCAACCAGCGCGTGATCGGGGACGACCCGAACCTGATCTACCCCGGCCAGCGCCTCTCGCTCCGCGTCACCGACCGGCCGCGCCACACGGCGCCGCGGCCGGACGCCAAGCCCCCACGGGTCGCGAAGCCCGCCCCGGCCAGGCCCGGCGGGACCAAGCCGGCCGCCACGAAGCCGGCGCACCGCACGCACGCCGGCGGGTTCGTGCTCCCCGTGAGCGCCTCCATCGGCACCCAGTACCGGACCTCGGGATCGCACTGGGCCAGCGGCTACCACACGGGCGTGGACTTCCTCGTGCCCACCGGGACCTCCGTCAAGGCGGTCGGCTCAGGCACCGTGGTCTCGGCCGGCTGGGCCGGGGCCTACGGGTACGAGATCGTGATCCGCCACGCCGACGGCCGGTACTCGCAGTACGCGCATCTGTCGGCGCTGTCCGTACGGGCGGGGCAGTCCGTCAACGCCGGGCAGCGGATAGGGCGCTCCGGGACCACTGGCAACAGCACCGGGCCGCACCTGCACTTCGAGATCCGCACGGGCTCCGGCTACGGCACCGACATCGACCCGCTCGCGTACCTGCGCGGTCACGGCGTCTCGGTCTGACGGCTCCGGGGTCGCCCGCACGGCGACCCCGGCCCCCGCTCGGCCGTCCGCGCCGGCCATCGCCCGGCCGCCTGCCACGCCACCCACCGGCCGACCCGCCGAACCGGTCACCACTCGGCCCTCTGAGATCGACGAGCGCGCCGCCACGTCGGAGGCGTGCCGCTCGGACATCAACAGCACCAGCCCCACCGCGGTCAGCAGCCCGAACACCACCGCCACCAGGCCGCCCGCCGCCCCGTGCCGGAACGACTCGCCGAAGAAGGTGAGCCCGACGGTCGCCGCGACCACCGGGTTCACCACGGTGACCGCCGCCAGCGGGGCGGTCAGCCCCGCGCCGCGGTAGGAGGCCTGCGACAGCAGCAGCCCGGTGCAGGCCAGCACGCCGATGACGAGCATGCCGGGATACTGCGCGAGCGGCGCGTCGACCGTCCACGCCACGGCGACGGACTTGGTGAACACCGACGCGATGCCGAACGCGGTACCCGCGGCGGCCGCCAGCAGGACGCTGCGCCCGACGGGCCGGTGCACCCACCGCGCCAGCGCGAAGAGCAGCACCACCGCGCCCGCCGTCACCGGCACCAGCACGGCCTGCTCACCCGTCGACAGGGGTTCCGAGTGCGCCTCGCCCGTCAGCGCCAGCAGCCCGGCGAGCCCGGCCGTCGCCAGCAGCGCGCCGCGCCAGGCGGTGCGGCCGGCCCGGCGGCCCACGAAGAGGGCGGCGAGCGGCAGGGCGAACACGATGGTGAGCGCGCCCATCGGCTGGACCAGGCTCAGCGGCCCGTACGCCAGCGCCGCCACGTGCAGCACCGCGCCCAGCCCGTTCAGTGCGACCGCGAACCACCAGCCCGCGTGCCGCAGGGGTGCGTAGGTACGGTCCGGAGTGCTCACCGCGACCCGTTCCTGGACGATCGCCCCGCTCGCGTAGGCGAGGGCCGAGACCAGGGAGAGGAGGACCGCCAGCGCCAGTGCGCTCATCGGGGGCTCCGCGGGGAGACGTCCATGTTCTCCACAATGCCGCCCCCCACTCGAGTATTCCTCCTGCCTGAGCAGGGTCCCGGTCGTACTCCGGTCGCGGTACGGGCGTAGCGAGCACACGCACCGCACGGCGGGACCACACGCACGCCCCGCGAGCACACGGAGCGCACCGCCCCGGTAGCGGAAGGTGAGCGGGTTTGGAGGGCGGGCCGGGCGCTCCGTAAAGTCTTCCCTTTGGGACGTGACCACGTGCGACAGAGGAACGGCAGCGGCCATGACGGTGACTGAAGACAACCAGGTGTACGGCCCGGGCATCGATCCCGAGCGCCTGGCCGTCTGCCTGAGCGTGCTCGAAGAGCTCGACGAGATCGACGTCGACCACCCCGACGCGATCACCGTGCGCCGCGCCACCGCCGGCATCTACCGCACGGTCAAGCAGCGCCGCCGCCAGGAGCGCCGCGCCTCCAAGACGGCGAACGACAAGGCCGTGACCGAGGCCACCGCCACCGGCTCCGCCGAGCGCATCGACGACGAGACCGAGGGCCTCCTGCCGACCTCCGTCACGGAGGCCGGCCGGATCGCCGGCATACTCCAGCGCCCGCGCTCCTGCTACGTCTGCAAGACGCGGTACGTCGAGGTCGACTACTTCTACCACCAGCTCTGCTCGCCGTGCGCGGCCCACAACCGCGCCAAGCGCGAGGCCAGCGCCGACCTCACCGGCAAGCGCGCGCTGCTCACCGGCGGCCGGGCGAAGATCGGCATGTACATCGCGCTGCGGCTGCTGCGCGACGGCGCCCACACCACGATCACCACCCGCTTCCCGAAGGACGCCATCCGCCGCTTCAAGGCGATGGAGGACTCGGCGGACTGGATGCACCGCCTGGAGGTCGTCGGCATCGACCTCCGCGACCCGGCGCAGGCCGTCGCGCTCGCCGACCAGGTCGCCGAGGCCGGTCCGCTGGACATCCTCATCAACAACGCGACGCAGACCGTGCGCCGCCTGCCCACCGCGTACGCCGCGCTGGTCGAGGGGGAGAACGCCCCGCTGCCCGCCGGTGAGCTCCCGGCCCACCACGTCATCGGCGCCTTCAACTCCGGCGCGGTCGACGGCCTGGCGGCGCTGCCCCTCGGCGCGAGCGGGCTGGACGCCCAGAAGGTCGCCGACCTCGCCCTGGTGGCGGGCAACGCCAGCATCGAGCGGCACCTCGCGGGTACCGCCATCGACGCCGGCGGCCTGCTGCCGGACGTCGTCGAGACGAACACCTGGGTGCAGACCATCGACCAGATCACCCCGGTGGAACTGCTCGAGACCCAGCTGTGCAACTACACCTCGCCGTTCATCCTGATCAGCGCGCTCCGGCCGGCGATGGCCGAAGCCGCGCGGCGGGCGGCCAGCGGGCGTGCGTACGTCGTCAACGTCTCGGCCATGGAGGGCGTGTTCAGCCGCGGCTACAAGGGCGCGGGGCACCCGAACACCAACGCCGCCAAGGCCGCGATGAACATGGTGACGCGGACCAGCGGCCACGAGATGTTCCAGACCGACAAGATCCTCATGACCTCGGTCGACACGGGGTGGATCACCGACGAGCGTCCGCACTACGACAAGCTGCGCCTGGCCGAGGCCGGCTTCCACGCCCCCCTCGACCTCGTCGACGGCGCGGCCCGCGTCTACGACCCCGTCGTCCGCGGCGAGGCCGGCGAGGACCTGTACGGGGTCTTCCTCAAGGACTACGCGCCCGCCAACTGGTAACCGGGCCCGGACCAGAGCCCCGAGCCGAACCCCGACCAGAACCCGAACGCCGTGCGCGGTCGGCCGGCCGCCCCGGCCGACCGCGCACGCACGGACCCCGGCGCCCCACGGCACGTACGCCCGGCGCCGCGCCCCACGGCTCCTACCCCCGGCGCCTCACGGCGCGTACGCCCGGTCCGCGACGAGTTCCAGGACCGGCCGCCAGTCCTCCATGTCGCCGGCCGCCAGGCCGACGACCTTCCCCGCGTCGTCGGCCTGCCGGAGTATCACCGCGGCCGCCGCGTCCGGATCGGCCTCGAACGCCGCCACCTCGGCCGGCCCCATCACCCCGCCCTGGAACCGCAGGGTCAGCGCGCTCTGCGCCGACAGCGGCCGCCCCGGCTCGACCGCCGCCAGGTACCGCTTCGCCGGCACGTGCAGTCGCACCAGCCGCGCGACACGCGCTCCGAGCAGGTCCTGGACGGCCGCCGCGCCCGTCTCGGCGTGGCCCGCGTCATCACCCGGACGGAGCAAGTGCCCCAGGTCGTGCACGAGTCCCGCCACCTGGAGCTCCTTGTCGGCCGGGTGCGAGCGGCGGAGCAGGTGCGCGGTCTGCAGCGCGTGGTCGTACAGGTCGACGGGGTCGCCGCTGCGGTCGGGCGTGTCCCATGCGCCGCGGCAGGCGTCCAAGAGATCCACGAGTTCCGCGACACTGCGTACCGCGCGCACCTCACGCATGCTGGTCTCCGCCACGACGAGTCCCTTCCGAAGGCCGTCCGTCCGTCCACCGGGGCGAGCAGATCACGGTCGGGTGAACACTCCGAGGTACGGGACGCTGAACTCCCGGCGACCAAGTGAAAACAGGCTGGAACTCATCCCTCCCTCGAGGGAGACCCGTTCAACGATCGAGCGGATCTACGCTCAAATGTGTACGCTGAGGCACACGGACGGCTTCACCAGGCCGCAGCCGTAGCGAACACGAACGGCGCCACCGCGACCGGATCACCCATCCACCCGGCCCGCGGCCGCACCCGACGGGTCACGCGACATGAAGGAGTGCGCGGTGTCACCTGAGTTGAAGAAGCATGATCAAGTCCTGACCGAACGCACCGAGCGGCCCGTCCGCCGGTCCGACGAGCTCGGCAGCCTCGAGGTGTGGGCCCGCTCCGCCCCCATCCGGCTGGCCGGGTACGAGGACGACCTCGCCGAGCCCCACATCCTCCCGGGCATCGACTGACGTTCCCGAACGACGCCGCCCCCGCGACCCGACCGGCGCGGGGGCGCCGCCACGCGGCACCGACGGCTACGGCAGCTCGACGTCGAACCCCTGCCGCGTCGGTACGACCCGGAAGCCGAGGGTCTCCACGGCGGCCTTCAACCCGCCCTTCCCCTGCTCCTTGCGGAACCGGTCGTACGCCTCCAGGCCGAAGGTGCTCTGCAGTGCCTGCCCGAGCTCCAGCGAGCTCAGCGGACGGTCCTCGCTCCGGGCCCGCCGCAGCAGGTCGTGCACAGCCCTCTTGAAGTCCTCCGGACCGCCGCGGCCGCGCGGCCGTGAGGCCAGGGAACGCAGCACGGCGGGGTCGACGCGGTACGGCCCCGGGGTACGGGCCGGGGCGGCCCGGACGACGTCCCCGGCCGACTCGGCTCCCGGGTCGGCGGCCGGGGCCACCGGGGCCGCTCCGGCGACGGGGGCTGCGGCGGCGAGGCCGGTGCCGGCGCCGGGGAGGAGCAGTGCCGGCTTCGACGCGCCCGGGGGCGGGAGCGCGCCGAGCGGCTCCGCGTTGGTCAGCGCCTCCGGCGTCTCTCCCGGATAGGTGGGCTCCCAGGCGCGCAGTCCCTCGTAGCTGAATCCGAGGTAGAACTCGACGGACTCGTTCACGTCACGGGTCTGCCGGAACCGGTTGCGGGGGGTGAAGAAGGCCGGCAGCTGGCTGCGGGCCACCCTCAGCCGTCCGGACTGGGGACTCTTGATCTCCTCGATCACACCGCTCACGCGTGCGAGCTCCTGCGGACGGCTCCAGAACCCGCTCGGCCCGTAGCGCTGCCGGCCCATCTCGCTGAAGTGCACCAGCGGGTGCTGCCGCGAGCTGCTGCCGAACCACTCGAAGCTCCACTGCCTGCGGTGCTGCCGGCTCAGGCGCTTGCACTCCTCGAGGTAGTAGCGGATGCGGTCCTCGTCCTGGGCGTCCCCGCGGTGCCAGATGACGAAGTGCAGGATGTAGAGGTAGTAGTTCGCGTCGAGGCTGTTGCGCTCGGACGCGAACCATGCGAGACGCTCCAGCGCGTGCGTCTCCGAGTACTCGGGGATGCGCCGGTAGGACTGGAACCACAGGCGCAGGTCCGCGTCGGTGGCCCGCCCGCTGTCGACGGACGCGCCCGTCATCTCGGCTATGGTGCGGGCCTGCTCCACCGGGAGCCGGGACCAGTCGCGGCCGCCCTTCGCGTACAGCGTGCGGGCGATGGCCACGTCCACCTCGGGGTTGTCCTTGCCGCGGCTGCGCAGTTCCTGCCACTGCTCCACGAGCCGCTCGACGTCGCCGTAGAGCGCCGTCAGCTTGTTGTCGAGCTTCTGGTAGTACTGTCCCTCGGCGTTGAGGTTCCGGAGGTTGTCGAGGAGCTCCTCGGCGCGCCCGATCTGCTCGGTGACCCAGACGGCCGTGCTGTCGTCGCCCTCCATGAAGTCCGCCAGGCTCTCCTCGCCCGAGGTCTTCCACAGGCGCTCCACGACCGTGGCGATGAGCTGGATCGGGGTCGACCACGTGAATTCCGTGTTCTTGAACTTGCTGGCGGCGGTGAACGCCTCCATCGCGAGGTCGAACAGCGGCTCGACCTCCGTGAGGAGCTCCTCCGGGGTATGCCCTCCCGTGGTGTCCCGCAGGATCTGGTTGAGCTTGTTCTCGATCCAGAACCGCCGCACCATGCCCAGGGTGTGCCAGTGGGTGGCGTCCCGGCCGTGCGACTTCTCCACGGCCTTGAGGACGAATCCCTCGGCCTTGCCGAAGTCGGTCTTGACCTTGTAGATGGCGAAGCGGCCCCGGTGGTTCCAGAAGTGCGCGTTGTCCGGGCACTGCGTGGTGAGCACCTCGAACACCTCGGCGCCGGCTTCCTTCGACATGGACTCGATGAGCTCCGAGAAGTTGTCGGGCTTCTGGCCGTAGCCGGACGAGCTGGTGCGCCGGGTGAACAGCTCGTTGAGCAGGCCCGTCGTCGTCATGTTGTTGGGGCCGAGCAGCTTCGTCGTCTTCCGGATGAAGTCCACGGAGATCTTGCCGAGGCCGTAGCGCTCGCCGTCGAACTCGCCGCTCAGGACGGACTCCGCGATCAGGGGGTGCAGCAGGCGCAGGGCGCCGCGCTCGGTGACGACCAGGTGCCGCAGGTCCGGGCCCAGGAGCTCGGTGAGCTCCGCGTCGGTCAGCGGCGAGTAGAGCGGTCGGTCGTGCCCCAGCCAGGCGTCGACCATGACGATCGGCAGCCCGCGCTCCTGGCCGTAGCGGGTGAGGAGCGCGAGGTGGCGGGCCAGCTCCTTCCGTTCCCGGGTGAGGCCGGTGAAGTGGTTGCGGACGTAGGAGGCGATGCCTTCGAACTGCTCCTCGTACACGCACAGGCCGAAGAAGAACGGCGAGAGCTTCGGTGCGGCCACGACGTCCCCGGCGTCCGTGGCGAGGCCGTCCAGGAGCCGGCGCGCCCGGTCCGTTTCCGCGCGTTCCCGGAACTTCTGCAGGAAGCGTTCGCGTTCGGTGCCCTGGAGCGGGTCCAGCAGCTTGTGCTTGGTCTCCTTGCGGTCGGCGTTGGTGCGGTTGACCCACAGCAGCACGGCACGGGTGTTGCTCTGGGCCAGGGAGTGGACCAGCTCGTCGCGGTCGTACTCCGGCAGGATGGCGGACTCCGCGATCACGAGCGCGGGGAATCCGGTCTCCTGGTAGATCTCGTCGATCCGGTCGGCCGTCGTCTCCGAGTACTGCCTCAGGAGCACGGTCGGATAGCTGCGGTGCAGGTCCCACGCCACGCGGCGGGCCAGCGTGGTACCGCCCGCGCCCGGGGAGTGGTCCAGGTGGACGGTGGCGAGCTGGTGGTCGCTCAGGCGCTGCGTCACGTCCTTGAGCAGGCCGGGATAGGCGTCCCGCCGGACGTCGATGGGGATCTCGAGCTCGTGCCAGGTGGGCGGTCGGCCGCGCCAGAACTCGTCCGTGAGCTGCTGGGTGCCCTCCGTGCCGGACAGGATCTCGGAGTGCAGCACCTCCAGGTCGACCGACAACCGGTGCAGATCGGACCATTTGAGGGCCCAGCGGCGTCCTTCGAGGCCCGGCAGCGACGGCGTCGAACCGCTCCCCTCAGGGGGCAGGGATTCGGCGACCACGCCGAGGAACGCGTCGATGTCGAACCCGTCCACGGCCGGGGCCTGGGCGAGTTCGAGGAGCTCGGTGATCCCGTCGTACCGCTCGTCGATGTACTCGATCACCGAGTCGATCTCCCCGTCGTGCGCCCCGGAGCGCAGGACCAGGACGGCCGCCGACTGGTGCGGGGTGCCCTCGTGGGTCTCGTCGATGAGCTGCCGTACCCGCTGGAGGTGACCGCGGCGGCGCCACAGCCGGTCCGAGTCGGTGGCCGGCTCGTCGTGGGTCGTCCAGCCGTTGGCCATGAGCCAGTTCGTCGCGTTGCCGGGCGGTACGGGCATCCGGTTGGCGCCGAAGACGCTGACGTGGCGGCGATCCGCGAGCTCGGGCACGACCACGCTGGACAGGCCGTCGCCGTCGCTGTCCGGATCGAGGTCGATCACGGTCGCCCAGCCGCAGTGCGCCAGTGCCGACAACTCCGGCCTGGAGGCGACCTCGTCGGCGATCAGGAACAGGTCGATCCCGCCGTGCGTCTGCCGGAACGGCTTCCAGCGGCGCAGCGCCTCCTGCGCGGTGACCGGCTTCGCCCCGGTGGCGGCGGCCGCCCCGGCGGTGCTCGTACCGATCTCCGCCGCGATGTCGACCCACAGCTCCTGGTGGTGCTCGCGCAGCAGCAGGCGCGCGGCCCAGCCGGCGCTGGCCAGCGCGGCGCGCCGCAGCGCCATGTCGTCCAGGGGCTTGGCGGCCCAGTTGAGACCGGCGGCGATGCGGGCCATGAGCAACTGGCGGCGCCACACGTCCACGCGCTTGTGCTCGCGGGACATCAGCACGCCGTCCGTCTGCCCGCGGATGCTCCGCAGGAGGCTGACGAGCCCGGAGTCGTTGAAGTCCAGCTCGACGGGCACCGTGAGCTTCTCGTCGTCGAGCCGGGCGAGCAGCGGGAGCACCCGGCCGCTGGTGGAGCCGCCCAGTCCGAACAGCAGGGCGGACAGCTCCAGGTAGGCGTGGTCGTACAGGAGGGGCGTGGGCACGTCCCAGTTGACGTCGATCAGCCAGTACGCGAGGTCCTTCGTCAGTCGGGAGCCGCGTACGAGCACGTTGCGCAGGTGCAGGTCGCCGTGGGCCGGCCCCCGGAAGCAGGGCATGTTCCCGTCGGCGACGCCGAGGGTGGGGTGGAGCATGACCAGCGGGTCCGGCAGGAGCTCGCCCTCGTGGCGGAAGACGTGGCCGGTGCGCTGGAGCCGGCCGAGGACCTCGCGCACGCGGGCGCCGCGCCGGTCCTCCGGGAAGTCCTGGCCGAGCCACTCGCGCAGCACGGTCCCGACCGTGCCCTGGTAGTCGGGCGCTCCCGCCGCGTCCAGTTGTGCGCCGAGCAGTTCGCGGGCGGCCCGTCCGCAGGACTCCTCGCGGTCCTCCGCGTCGACGTGGTCGGCCGAGCGCAGCCGGTCGAGGCTGAATCCCGCGATGTCGTACACGTCGACGCTCGCGCCCGCGACCTGGAGCGAGCGGACCAGCTGCGGGAGCCGCGTGCGGCCGAACTCGCCCAGCCCGGCGGCGAAGGCGTGGTGGGCCGCGGCCTGGGAACGCCCGGTGGAGAAGCCCGCCTTGAGGATGTACTGACCGTTCAGGACCGGATCGCCGGTCCGGCCCGGTTTGTTGCCGATGTCGCAGAGCATCACCCGGGCATCGGTGTAGCCGCCCGCGAGTGCCTTCACGATCTCGACCGAAGCATGACCCGGTAAGTGGTTGCGCAGCAGTGCCAGACCCGACTCCAGCAGGTCCTGGCCGGAGCCCTTGTCGCTCTCCGCCGAGTAGTTCTCCATACGGGAAGGCTACCGACGCGGCCCCCGCAACTCACCGGTCGCGACGGGATCCGTTGCGATGGCCGCGGGCGCGCGGCACCCTGTCATCGGCGCAGCGCGGCAGCCCGAACGTCGAGCCGGGCGGGGCCCGTCGGCGGGTCGGCCGCGGCAGGGGGGAGTCACCCGTGGAGGCACTGGTCGTCGCCGTCATCGGCGTGTGCGGGACGCTGTGCGCGACGTGGATCGGCCAGCGCAGCGCGGAACGCGCGATGGCGGCGGAGCGGAGCACCGCGGAGCGGCTGCGCCGGCTCGACGAGAGCGCTCGGGCCGCGGAACGGATGTCGGACCTGCGCCGGGCGAGCTACATCGCCCTCAACCAGGCCGCGCGCCGCTACTTCGGTGTCCTCAACGACGCACTGCACGCGCTGCCGCCGGACCGGGGCGCGCCGGACGGGAGCGCGCCCGCGCCGGACGGGCCGGAGCCGGACGGCCCGGAGCCGGACGGGCGGGCCACCGAGCTGGACGGGCGGGCCACCGAGCTGGACGAGGTGCGGGCCGAGTACCGCGCCTGCTACGCGCAGGCGCAGATGGTGGTGCCGGACCCCGTGCTGGCGGTGGCGTCGGCGGTCAACCGCGAACTCAACCAGGCGTACGGGATCGTCAAGCGCCTGCAGAACCGCGCCCGGCGGGAGGCCGACGGTCCGCAGCGGATCCGCGCCCACCTGGACGCGGCCCGTGACGGTCTGCACGAGCTGCGCCGGGAGATGCGCTCCGACCTCGGGGTCGCCGGGTTCACGTCCCCGCGACGGCCGCCCGACGCGGTGCGGGGGACGGACCGTTCCGCCGAGGGCGATCTTCGCTGAGCGCGATCGCGGGTTCCGCCGGCCCGGTCCCCGGGGCAGTGTGGCCCCATGAAGCTGCTGATACTGGGTGGGACCGAGTTCGTCGGCCGCGCCCTCACCGAGGAGGCCCTCGGGCGCGGTTGGGACGTCACGGTGTTCCACCGCGGCCGCCACGCCCCGCCCGCGGGGGTCCGTTCGCTGCACGGGGACCGCACCGCTCCCGGCGGGCTCGCGGCCCTGGCCGAGGGGGAGTGGGACGCCGTCGTCGACACCTGGTCCGGCGCGCCGGTCGCGGTCCGGGACGCGGCCCGGCTGCTCGCCGCGCGCGCGGCCCACTGGACGTACGTCTCCAGCCGTTCCGTCTACCGGTACCCGACCCCCGCGGGCGCGGCCGAGGACGCCCCGGTCGTCGACTCCGCCCCGGACCTCGCCGAGGCCCCGTACGCCGAGGCCAAGCGCGGCGGTGAACTCGCGGCCGGGGCGGCGTTCGGACCGGACCGCACCCTGCTGGTGCGCGCCGGGCTGATCCTCGGGCCGTACGAGAACATCGGCCGGCTGCCCTGGTGGCTGGCCCGCACCGCGCGCGGCGGCCCGGTCCTCGCCCCCGGCCCGCACGGGCTGCCGATCCAGTACGTCGACGTCCGCGACCTCGCGCGGTGGACCGCGGACGCCCTCGCGGCCCGGCTGAGCGGCCCGTACGACCTGGTCTCCCCGCCGGGCCACGCCACCATGGGCGCGTTGCTCGACGCATGCGTCCGCACCACCGGTGACCGCGCCGAACTGTGCTGGACCGACCCGGAGACGGTCCTGGCCGCGGGCGTCGAGCCGTGGACGGACCTGCCGGTCTGGGTGCCCGAAGGGGCCGACCACGACGCCGTGCACGGCGCCGACGTCAGCCGGGCGCTGGCCGCCGGGCTGCGCTGCCGGCCGGTGGCCGAGACGGTCGACGACACCTGGGCCTGGCTGCGCTCCGTCGGCGGCACCGCGCCGCACCGGCCCGACCGCCCGCCGGTCGGGCTCGATCCACAGCGGGAGGCGGAGCTGCTGGCGGCCTGGGGGCGCTGAGGCCCGGGCCGGGACCCGCCGCCGGCCGAGGCGCCGGCACCCCGGCCGGCCGATCAAGATCACGTACAGGCAGAATGACCCCTATGCCCAGAGCAGAAGCACCCAAGACGGTCACCGTCGACGACGCGCCCCTGGTCGCCCGCACCCTGGCCCGGGCCTTCGAGGACGACCCGATGATGCGCTGGTTCTTCCCCGACGACGCCTCGCGCGCGGCGTCGCTGACCCGCTACTTCACGACCCTGTTCACCCGGCAGTACGTCCGGCACGGCGTGTGCGAGCGGACCGGGTCGGCGGCAGCGTTCTGGGTGGCCCCGGAAGCACAGGCCAAGGCGGTGCCCGACGGGGACACCATCGCGGAACTCATGGACATCCTCGGGGACCGGGCCCCGCAGTTCAGGGACGCCGTCGAGGCGGCCGCCGACCACGCCTCCCGGGAGCCGCACTGGTACCTCGCCGTCATCGGCGCCGACCCGGCCGCCCAGGGCCGGGGGCAGGGCGCGGCCCTGCTGCGCTCGGGACTCGCCCGGGCCGACGCGGCGGGCCTGCCCGTCTGCCTGGAGTCCTCGAAGCCCGAGAACCTGCCGTTCTACGCACACTTCGGCTTCGCGGTGCGCGCCGAGTTCCGGCTGCCGGGCGGCGGCCCGGCCCTGTGGTCGATGCGGCGCGCGCCCGGCGGCCGCCGGGCCGGTGTCGACGCCGACGCATGAGCACGTCGTGCGGGGGCCCGGTCCGACGCCGGGCCCCGTCCGCGTGCGCGGCGGCGACGGAACGCGGAGAGTGACGGGGCGTTGGATAGGATCCGGTCATGGCACCTCCGGATCCCTCCCGCCGCAGTGAGCAGGCCCGCCGGGCCATCGTCGCGGCGGCGTTCGACATCTGCGTCGAGCGCGGATTCGCCGCCACCACCATCGAGGCCATCGCCGCCAAGGCCGGCGTCGGGAAGACCACCATCTACCGCTGGTGGCCCTCGAAGGCCGCGATCCTCCTCGAAGGCGTCGAGATCCACCGGGACGCCTCCGCCCGGTTCCCGGACACCGGCGACATCATGGCCGACCTGGCCACCCAGACGGCCAACGTCATGGGGCTCTTCGAGAGCGACTTCGGCGCCGTCTGGCGGGGGCTGATCGCCGCCGCGCAGTCGGAGGAGGTGGCCGCGGAGGGCGTGCGCCGCATCCTGCGCGGGTCCATCGACGAGTGCGTCGCCCGCCTCGCCGCGGCCCGCGACGCCGGCCAGATCCGCCGGGACCTGGACCTCGAGCTGGTCGTCGAGCTCGTCTACGGCCCGGTCTACCACACGTGGCTCCTGCGGACCCGGCCCGTACCGCCGGACTTCATGCGCACCGTGCTGGCCGCCCTCGAGCCCGCGCTGGTGCCCGCCGCCGACCGCGCCTGAGCGCTCGGCCGAGATTGACATCGCGTTGCGCCTCCCTGCATAGTCGCAGCGTAACGACACGAAACGAAGCGTTTCGTCAGTCGGGAACCGCAGCTGCCCAGGACGTCCGACCCCGGGCGTCCTGCGTCCGCGCGCCGGGCCGCCGACCGCCGCACCGGCCGCCGCGGGCCGCACCGTGTGCCGCCGGACCCTCACGGGGGTGGGGTCCGGTGGCCGCGACGTGCCGCGACCCGCCGGCCCGCGGAGCCCCGGCGGTGAACGGCCCGTCCATACGACATTTATGAAACGTCCATCGGACCTCGACAAAGTGAACGTGCTGTGAAGCCGACGTCGCCGGGACCATCAGGGGGGCCGGCACCGACCCGCGAGGGAGCATCCGCCATGGCCACCGCATCGATCACCGGAAACGTCGTCACCCTGAACGCCCAGGGCGCCACCCCGCTCACGCTGGGCATGTCCCTGCAGCGCCACTCCTACCGCCACTGCGCCACGGCCACGGTCGCCGCAGAGGTCAACAGCCTGCTGCACGCCGGCATCGACGACGCCACCGTCATCGCCGAGGCCGTCGAGGTCGGCGTCCAGGTCGAGAAGCTGCTCGCGAAGGCCGACGGCAGCTGGAAGGCGCTGTTCGGCAAGACCCTGACGGTCGGCTCGGGCCGCACCTACCTCGTCGACAACAGCGCCCTGAACCCCAACGGCTCGCCCAACCACTTCTTCGTCACCGGTGGCGACGGCGTCTGGGCGAAGGTCTCCCAGGCCGACTACGTCGCGGCCCGCGACGTCCGCCGCGTCGAGGAGGCGATCGACGCGCGCCGGGGCCGGGGCGACACGTACGACTACCTGAACCCCAAGAAGCTCAACGAGAAGCGGGGCGAGCCCGGCGGCCAGGGCAACCCGGTGGTCGCGGCCGTGCAGGCGGCCCGCGTCAGCATCGCCGCGGCCTCCGCCGACGACACCGCGCTCATCGCCGCCTCGGGCCGCAAGGACCTCGTCGCCCTCATCCGCAACGCCTGAGCCGTCGGACGCCCGGACGCCCGCGCCCGGCCACGCGGACACCGTCAGTACACGTCCTCGTCGCCGAACTCGGCCTCGACCGCGGCGAGTTCCTCCGGCGTCGGCTCGTCCGTGCCACCCGGCTCGCGCTCCGCGGCGAGCCGGGTCGGCGGCAGGAAGTCCCGCAGCAGCCGGCGGTCCCACCAGGCCCCGGTCTCGCGCCGCTCCTGCCAGGTCGTGAACCGGTACCGGTACAGCCGCGCCCGCACGTACAGCGGCGGCGCGTCCGGGAACGGGTTGTGCCGCAGCAGCCGCAGCGTGTCCCGGTCGTTCACCAGCAGCCGGGTCACGAACGGACCGAACCAGTCCCGCGCGTAGCCGGGGGACAGGGCGGCGAACCACATCAGCCAGTCCAGCCGCAGGTGGTACGGGGCGAACTGGCGCGGCATCCGCGTCACGTCACCCGGTTTGCCCCTGAACTCGTACGCCTGCCAGTGGCTGTCCCGCCGCGGCAGCGGGTCGGACGTCCCCTCGACCACCACCTCGTCGCGGATCCGGCCGACCGTGCCGAAGGCCCCGTACGTGTTGACCAGGTGCAGCGGGTCGAAGGAGCGGTTCATCACCTGGCGCCGGGAGAGCAGGTTGCGCGCCGGGTGGTAGCTCAGGACGAGGACCAGCGCGGTCAGCGCGCAGACCAGCACCACGTACCAGACCGGCGTCCCGCCGAAGTCGGCACCCGTCCTGGCCGGCGCGCCCAGCCACGTGAAGTCCACGGCCGAGACGGCGAGCGTGATCGTGATCCAGTTCAGCCAGGCGAAGTTCCCGGAGACTACCAGCCACAGCTGCGTGCCGATGATGGTCAGCGCCGCGACCGTGGCCACCGGCTGCGGGGTGAGGAGCAGCACCGGCACCAGCAGTTGCACGACGTGGTTGGCGGCGCACTCCACCCGGTGCAACGGCTTGGGCAGATGGTGGAAGTACCAGCTGAGCGGGCCGGGCATGGGTTGCGTCTCGTGGTGGTAGTACAGGCAGGTCAGCCGGCGCCAGCAGGGGTCCCCGCGCATCTTGATGAGCCCCGCGCCGAACTCCACGCGGAAGACCACCCAGCGCAGCAGCCACAGCACCAGCACCGGCGGCGCGACATCGGCGTTCCCCAGGAAGACGGCCAGGAACCCGGCCTCCAGGAGCAGCGACTCCCAGCCGAAGGAGTACCAGGTCTGGCCGACGTTGACGATCGACAGGTACAGCGCCCACAACACCAGCCAGAGGGCCATCGCCGCACCCAGCGGCACCGCGTCGGCCGCGCCGGCCGCCACGGCCGCGGCCAGCGCCGCACCGGTCCAGGCGCAGCCGGCGAAGAGCCGGTCCGAGTAGCGCAGTTGGAACAGGCTCGGGGCGTGCCGGAACCGCACGTACGCCGTGTAGCGGGGGATCGGCAGCATGCCGCGCTCGCCGAGCAGCGCCCGGAACTGGAGGGCGGCGGCGGTGAACGCGACGAGGTACAGCCCGGCCAGGGCCCGCTGGAAGACCAGTCGGCTCAGCCAGTAGCCGGGTGCCGAGAACCAGTCCATCGTCTCCAGTATCCGTCCGGAGACCGTCTCGGGCGCCCCGCCGCCCGCCCGGCCCGCGCGCGCCCCGGTCCCACCCCCGTAGGAGCCGGTGCGCCCGCGCGCCGGGCGGGCGGGTGGGCGTCAGGCCGCCCCGGCGATCCGGCGCAGCCGCCGCGCGCACAGTCGGGCGAAGCGCATCTGGAGGAAGGGGACGACCGGGCCGGCGAGCCGGGTGTACCAGGTCGCGGGGCGGCTGAAGGCGGTCACCGTGAACCACACCGCTCCGTCCGCGTCCAGCTCGACGACGAAGGACTCCTCGCCCCGCTCCGGGTGACCCGGCCGGGTCCCGTACGCGAACCCCATGAGGTCCCGCTCGTACGCCGCCCAGACCACCTCGCACGGCACCGCGAAGGCCAGCGGCCCGATGCCCAGGGCGTTGGCGAGCCGGACGCCCGGCTCGGCGTGCTCGCGGTCCGCCCGCACCCGCAGCCCGGCGGCGCGGTGCATGGCGAAGGTGGTGACGGCGGTGCCGGCCGCCTCGAACGCGGCCCGGCCGGTGCCGACCCGGGCGCGGTGGCGCAGGTGGTGGTAGCCGGCCGGGAGCGGGGTGCGCAGGGTGGCGCCGCGCTCGGGGTAGCTGAGGGTGTCGGCCTCGTACGCCTGGTTCATGCCGTGGTCTCCTGGGTCCGTTCGGTGTGCGGAGCGTGCGCCGGCCGTGCGGTGGGCGCGGGGTGGCCGGCCCGCCCGGAGCCGACCGTGTCCTCGGGACGTCGGGGCAGGGCCCGGTCGCCGGGGCGGGCGTCCGGTGCCGGGGCCCGGTCCGCGTGCGGGGCGTGGTCCCGGCGCAGCCGGTGCCAGGCCAGGACCGAGCAGAGGGCGAAGCCGAGGGCGTTGCCCAGGCCGTGCGTGGCGGCCGTCCACGTCAGGCTGAGGTGCGGCAGGCCGGTGGCCTCGCCGAGCGCCCAGCTGAGCGCCAGCACCATCGTGACCGGCAGGACCGCGGCCGAGACCCCGAGCAGGGCCCGGGTGAACCGGTCCGGCCCGGTGCCGCGCAGCTCTCGCCAGGTCAGCAGCGCGACCGTCCACATGCCCGCGGTGAGGACGAGCGCCCCCACCAGCTCCAGCCAGTCGCCCGTGAAGTAGCCCGCGAGGACGATCAGGGTCCCGACGGGCACGCTGTACGCGGCGAAGCGCGCCCGTGGCCCCGGAGCGACGGTCCGGCAGACCAGGCCCGCGACCAGGGCCGCGGTGAAGCCGGCGAAGTGGAAGTGCGGCACGGTCAGCGCCAGGATGTCGAGGTCGAAGCCCCACAGCCGGTACCCGGCCCGCTCGGCCACCAGCGCGGTGCCCGCCACGGCGGGCGAGACCAGCGCGGTCAGCACCGCGGTCTCGGCCGGCCCGAGGGACCGGGTGTGCACCAGCCGGACTGCCCGGCCGGCGGCGAGCGCCACCAGGACGAGCGTGCCGAGGGCGTACACCGCGGCCAGGGCGGTGGCCGGGGCGCCGCGCGGCAGCCACGGGGCCGCGGCCCCGGGCACCGCGACGAGCGGCCACCAGCGGGCGACGGTCCGCAGCGCGGCCGTCCGCCCCGACGCGCCGGCGGTCGCCGGCGCCCCCGGCGTGACCGCCGGCCCCTCGGGGCCCGCCGGTTCGACGAGCCGCAGGCCGACCGGCACGACGACCAGCATGCCCAGGGCCACCACAGGGTCGACCAGGTACGCGAGCGCCGACATGACATCCCCCTTGAACGTGTTCAATTCCTCGCAGCGGCGAGCCTACGCGCTTTCTTGAACGTGTTCAACACCCTCGGTCGGGGGGCCCGTGCCCCCACTCGGACCCCTCCTGATTGCGGCCGGCGGCCCGCCCCGGCACAAAAGGTGGGAAAGGGAGAACGGCGCAGAGGAGTTCGCGTGCACGCACCGGTACGTCGCAAGGCCCTCGCCGCATGTGCGGTGGCGGTGGGACTCCTCGCCGCCGCCTGCTCGGAGGGCGAGTCGGGGGAGCCCGGCGCCGAGACGACCCAGGAGGTCCTCCTCCAGTCGGTCGCCGCCGCCGGGCCCGACCCCTTCACCCCGTCCTCCGCCACCAGCACCGCGGTGCTGCCCTCCGTCCCGGGCGGGGGCCAGGCGGCCCCGCCGAACGCCGCCGCGGCCCCGGGGGCGGCCCCGCCCCGCAAGGCCCCCGGCGCCCCCGACCGGGCCCCCGCGCCGAAGGCGAAGCGCTCCGGGACCGCCCTGCGCAGCGTCAGCGGCGCCGTCCCCGGCCTCTACGGCGGCACGGAGCGGCGCGGCAGCTGCGACACCGAGCGCCAGGCGGAGTACCTGAGCGCCGACGCCGACAAGGCCAAAGCCTTCTCCCAGGCCGCCGGCATCGCCCAGGCCGAGCTCCCCGGCTTCCTGCGCGGCCTCACCCCGGTCGTGCTGCGCGCCGACGCCCGGGTCACCAGCCACGGCTTCCGGGACGGCCGCCCCACGTCCTTCCAGGCCGTGCTCCAGGCCGGTACCGCCGTGCTCGTCGACGAGCACGGCCTGCCGCGGGTGCGCTGCGCCGCCGGCAACCCGCTCCTGCCGCCCGCCGCGGACCAGGACAAGACCGCGCACCAGGGCCGGCCGTGGCCCGGCTTCCAGCCCGACCAGGTCGTCGTCGTGCAGCCGACCACCCAGCTGATCAGCTCCTTCGTGATCGTCAACGTCGGCAACAACACCTGGATCGAGCGCAAGGCCGGCGACGACGGCGCCCAGGACCGCGCCCCCGACGTGCCGCCCGAGAACGACCCCGGCGGCCCGATCCCCGCCGACGCCCCCGCACCCGTCGACACCCCGGCCCCGCTGCCCTCGGTGAACCCGGTCCCCGACGCGGGCACCGGCGCCGGCGACCCGTCCGCCGGTACCGCCGGCGAGCGGCCCCCGGTCCCCGCCGCCCCCGACCCCGGCCGCCCGGACGCGCCGTCCGCGGTCCCGCCCGCCGCCCCGGGCGACGCACCCGGGTACACCGCGCCGGGGGACCCGCTCGGCACCGACCCGTACGACCCGTTCGCCCCCGGTGACCCGTTCGCGCCCACCGACCCGTACGCACCGGCGGACCCGTACGCCCAGGCCGACCCGTACGCACCCACGGACCCGTACGCACCCACGGACCCGTACGCACCCACGGACCCGTACCAGCCCACGGACCCGTACCAGCCCACGGACCCGTACCAGCCCGCTGACCCCTACGCCCCCTCCGACCCCGCCGACCCGTACACGCCACCCGACCCGAACGGCGCACCCCAGGCCCCCTACGGCACCGACCCGAGCGCCTCCCTGGAGACGGCCTGAGCGGTCGTGGAAACGGACAAACAGTGTCATGGTGGATCGGTGCCGACCACGGTATCGCTGCCGGACGACTGGCCCGCACACCCGGACCAGAGCCTCGCCCTGAACCGCATGGGCAGCTTCGACTGGGACCTCGCGACCGGGCAGATGTACCTGGACGAGGCCGGGCACGAGGTGTTCGACGTCCGGCCGGACGAGTACGACGGACGGCCCGAGTCCCTCGCCCCGCGCGTGCCGCCCGCCGAGGCGACCCGCCTCGACGCGCTGGTCTCCAGCGCCCTCAAGAGCGGCACGGAGAGCTACGGCGCCTACTTCCGCATCCGCTGCCGCGACGGCCGGCTGCGCTGGACCCACACCCAGGGCCGCGTCCTGCGGGACGCCGAGGGCCGGCCGTACCGCATCATCGGCATCGTCCGGGACGCCACCGAGGAGCTCAGCCACTCCGCGGAGCGCCTCGGACTCGACGAGGAGCGCCGCCGCCAGACCTCGGTCGTCGAGGGGACCACCGCCGCCCTCGCGCACGCCCGCACCGTGCAGGACGTCATCGACGCCCTCGGCGACAGCCGGGGCCTGGACCGCCTGGGCACCATGGGCATGGTGATGGGCCTGGTCGAGTCCGGCCGCATCCACCTCGTGGCCGAGGGGCCCGACGGCAGCTACGTCCCGGGCACCCGCTGGACCCGCATCGAAGAGGGCTACCCCATGAGCGAGGTCGTCCGCTCGCTCCAGCCGCGGTTCATCGAGTCCGCCCGGGAGTTCGCCACCGGCTACCCCATCCTGTGGAACCGGATCGAGCACATGGAGATCTCGGCGGCCGCCTACCTGCCGCTGATCGCCCAGGCCCGCCCGATCGGCGCGATAGGCCTGCTCTACCAGGACAAGGACGGCTTCACCCAGGAGGAGCGCAACCTGCTCGTCGCGCTCGGCAGCAGCATCGCCCAGAGCCTCCAGCGCGCCATGCTGCTGGAACAGGAGCACGACCTCGCCGAGGGGCTCCAGCAAGCCATGCTGCCGCGCCGGATCCCCGCCGTCCCCGGCGCCCAGATCGCCGTCCGCTACCGCTCCGCCCGCATGGGCCGGGACATCGGCGGCGACTGGTACGACGTCATCCCACTGCCCGGCGGCCGGGTCGGCGCCGTCATCGGCGACGTGCAGGGGCACGACACCCACGCCGCCGCGGTCATGGGCCAGCTGCGCATCGTGCTGCGCGCGTACGCCGCCGAGGGCCACACGCCCGCGACCGTCATGGCCCGCGCCTCCGTCTTCCTGCACGAGCTCGACACGGACCGCTTCGCCACCTGCACCTACGCCGAGGCCGACCTGACCACCGGCGTGCTGCAGATCGTGCGCGCCGGGCACATCGACCCCCTGCTGCGGGCCCCCAACGGGGACTGCCGACGGCTGCCCGTCGAGGGCGGCATGCCGCTCGGGCTGTCCGCCGAGTTCGGCCGCCTCGAGTACCCCGTCACCACCGTCGAACTCGACCCCGGCGAAACGCTCCTGATGTGCACCGACGGGCTGGTCGAGCAGCCCGGTGCCGACCTCGACGACGGGGTGCAGCTGCTCACCTCCCTCGTCCGGACCGGGCCCGGTGAGCTGCACCGGCTCGCCGACCGGCTGTGCGAGGTCGTCGACGAGCGCGGCGGCGACGACGACATGGCCCTGCTCCTGCTGCGCCGCCGGGCCGGGGACGCCCCCCGCGGCGGCGGGCGGCTGCAGCAGCACGTGGCGCAGAGCGACCCGGAGGCCCTCGCCTCCGCCCGCCACATGATCGGCGCCGCCGTCCGGGCCTGGGGCGCCCGGGACCGCGTCGACGAGATCGAGCTCGTGGCGGACGAGCTGATGGTGAACGCCCTCATGCACACCGACGGCCCGGCGATCGTCACGCTGCGCGTGCTCACCGGCCCCGAACGCCGCCTGCGCGTCGAGGTCGAGGACGCCTCCAGCGCGCTGCCCCGCCGCCGCGAGGCCGGCGAGTCGGGGGTGTCGGGGCGGGGCCTGATGCTGGTCGACCGCATCGCCGACGTATGGGGCGTGGAGTCGCGGGGCAGCGGCAAGTGCGTGTGGTGCGAGTTCGTCGTGAGCTGACCGCACCGGAGCGGACCGGGAGGAGACCGGGAGCAGAGCGGGGAAGCGGGGGAGGGGCCGGAAGGACCGAGAGGCGGAGGAACATGCCGGAACTGCCCGAGGTGGAAGCCCTCAAGGACTTCCTGAACGAGCACCTCACCGGGCGGGTCGTCACCCACGTCTGGCCCGCGGCGATCAGCGTGCTCAAGACCTACGACCCGCCCCCCTCGGCCCTCGAAGGGCGGCCGGCCGGCCGCACGGCCCGGTACGGAAAGTTCCTCGCCCTCGCCGTCGGCGACCTCCACCTGGTCACCCACCTCGCCCGGGCCGGCTGGCTGCGCTGGCAGGACACCCTGCCGACCGCCCCGCCGAAACCCGGAAAGGGCCCCCTCGCGCTGCGCGTCGCCCTCGACGACGGCGCCGGGTTCGACCTCACCGAGGCGGGCACGCAGAAGCGCCTCGCGGTCTACGTCGTCCACGACCCGGCCGAGGTGCCCGGCATCGCCCGGCTCGGCCCGGACCCGCTCGCGGAGGGCTTCGACGAGGCCGCGTTCGCCGCCCTCCTGGAGGGCGAGCGCCGGCAGATCAAGGGCGTCCTGCGCGACCAGAGCGTCATCGCCGGCATCGGGAACGCCTACAGCGACGAGATCCTGCACGCCGCCAAGACCTCCCCGTTCAAACTCGCGGCCTCGCTGACCCCCGAGGAGACGAGCCGTCTGTACGCCGCGCTGGAGACCACCCTCGCGGAGGCCGTGGAACGCTCCAGAGGGGTGGCCGCCGGCCGCCTCAAGGCCGAGAAGAAGAGCGGCCTGCGCGTGCACGGCCGCACCGGCGAGCCCTGCCCGGTCTGCGGGGACACCGTCCGCGAGGTCTCCTTCGCCGACTCCTCCCTCCAGTACTGCCCCACCTGCCAGACCGGTGGCAGGCCACTGGCCGACCGCCGCCTCTCCCGCCTGCTGAAATAGGCCGTTTACACTGCGCGTCATGCTGCGCGCACTGGCCGTCGACGACGAGAGACCCGCCCTCGAGGAACTCCTGTACCTCCTGCGGGCCGACCCGAGGGTGCGCAGCGCCGAGGGCGCCAACGACGCGACGGGCGCGCTGCGTCGGATCGGCCGCGCGCTGGAGGCCGGCCCCGACGGCGAGGACGCCATCGACGTCGTGTTCCTCGACATCCACATGGCCGGGCTGACCGGACTCGACGTCGCCCGCCTGCTGTCCGGCTTCGCCCGGCCCCCGCACCTGGTGTTCGTCACCGCCCACGAGGGCTTCGCCGTCCAGGCCTTCGACCTCAAGGCGGTGGACTACGTCCTCAAGCCGGTGCGCCGCGAACGGCTGGCCGAAGCCGTCCGGCGGGTCTGCGACCAGGCGGCCCGCACGGCCACCCCGGCCGGGGCGGCCGAAGCGGGGGCGGGAGCCCCGGGCGCCGTCGGAGCGGGCCCGTACCTGGTCCCCGCCCGGCCGGCCGCGCCCGAGCAGATAGCCGTCGAACTCGGCGGCGTCACCCGCTTCGTGGCCGTGGCCGACATCGCGTACGCCGAGGCCCAGGGGGACTACGCCCGGCTCCACACCGCCACCGGCAGCCACCTGGTCCGCATCCCGCTGTCCACGCTGGAGGAGCGCTGGGCCCCGCGGGGGTTCGTCCGGATCCACCGCCGGCACCTGGTCTCCCTCGACCGCATCGACGAACTGCGCATGGACGCCGGGGCCGTGACCGTGCGGGTGGGCAGCGCCGAACTGTCCGTCAGCCGCCGGCACGCGCGCGAGCTGCGCGACCTGCTGCTGCGCCGGGCCCGGGGCTGACCGCGCGTGTCCGCCGAAACGCCCCGTCCGGAGCCCGCCCCGCGGTCCACCCCGGGAGCCGACGTCCCGGCCCCCCGCCGCGAGGTGGTCACCGGCGTACCCCTCGCCGCCCGCCGCCGTGCGCCCGGCCGACCCACCCCGGCCCGCTCCGAGATCACCGAGCAGACCTCCCTCGGCGCCACGTACGTACGGGCCCTGATGCGCAGCCAGCTGCGCGCCGGCCTCGCGGCCCTGGCCGTCCTGGTGGTGCTCGTCGGCAGCCTCCCGCTGCTGTTCGCGCTCCCGCACACCCCCTCCGGCGGGGCCCCCGCGCCCCTGGTGTGGGCCGTGCTCGGCTGCGCCGTCTACCCCGTGCTCTGGCTGGTCGCCCGCTGGTACGTGCGCCGCGCCGAGCGCAACGAGCGCGACTTCACCGGACTCGTCGCCGATCCGGCCGAGCGCGGCGAGGGCGGCCGCTGGTGAACCAGGGCTACGCCGTCGCCGCCGTCACCGCCGTGGTCGTCGCGACCGTCCTCCTCGGAGCCTGCGGCCTGCGCATCTCGCGCACCACCTCCGACTTCTACGTGGCCTCCCGCACCGTCGGACCGCGCCTCAACGCGGCCGCCATCAGCGGCGAGTACCTCTCCGCCGCCTCCTTCCTCGGCATCGCGGGCCTCGTCCTGCTGCAGGGCCCCGAGATGCTCTGGTACCCGGTCGGCTACACCGCCGGCTACCTCGTCCTGCTGCTCCTGGTCGCCGCCCCGCTGCGCCGCTCGGGCGCCTACACGCTCGCCGACTTCGCCGAAGCCCGGCTGGAGTCCGCCACCGTGCGCCGCCTGGCCGCGCTGTTCGTCGTCGGCACCGGCTGGTTGTACCTGCTGCCGCAGCTCCAGGGCGCCGGCCTGACCCTGCACATCATGACCGGCGCGCCCGACTGGATCGGAGCCCTGGTGGTGGCCCTGGTGGTGACCGGAGCCGTGGCCGCGGGCGGCATGCGCAGCATCACCTTCGTGCAGGCCTTCCAGTACTGGCTCAAGCTCACCGCGCTGCTGGTGCCCGCCCTCTTCCTGCTCGCCGGCTGGCTCGGCGACGGCGCGCCGCGCGCCCGGTTCGCCGAGCCGCCCGCCTTCCGCGAGCACGCCGCCGTCACCGTCGCGGACACCGTCCGGCTGGAGTTCGCCGAGCCGCTGCGGGTCACCGTGACGGGCCGGATCGACGGCCGGACGTACGACGGCCGGCCCGCGGACCTCGCGCGCGGGGCCCACACCGTGCAGGCCGGCACCACCCTGCGCTTCCCCGCCGGCGCCCCGGTGCCCGAGCGCGCCGCCCCGGCCGGCACCGACGGCCCCCGCTGGTCGCAGGCGGCGGCCGGCAGTCGCGAGGAACACCCGCTGTACGCCACGTACGGGCTGATCCTCGCGACCTTCCTCGGGACGATGGGCCTGCCGCACGTCGCGGTCCGCTTCTACACCAGCCCGCACGGCACCGCCGCCCGCCGCACCACCCTCGTCGTGCTCGGCCTGGTCGGTGCGTTCTACCTGCTGCCGCCCGTGTACGGGGCCCTCGGCCGGATCTACGCCCCCGAGCTCGCGCTCTCGGGCAACGCGGACGCCGCGGTGCTCGTCCTCCCGGAGCGGCTGGTCGGGGGCGTGACGGGGGACCTGCTGGGCGCGCTGCTGGCGGGCGGGGCGTTCGCCGCGTTCCTCTCGACCGCCTCCGGACTGACCATGGCGGTGGCCGGGGTGCTCACCCAGGAGGCCCTGCCCGGCCGCGGCGTGCGCCACTTCCGGCTGGCCACGCTGCCGGCCATGGGCGTACCGCTGACGCTGAGCGCGTTCGTCAGCAACGTGCCGGTCGCCGACGCGGTCGGCTGGGCCTTCGCCGTCTCGGCCTCGTCCTGCTGCCCGCTGCTGGTGCTGGGCATCTGGTGGCGCCGGCTGACGGCACCCGGTGCGGCCGCCGGGCTGGTGGTGGGCGGCGGGGCGGCCCTGGCGGCCGTGCTGGCCACCCGCGCCGGGGTGACCGGCGGAGGCTGGACGCACACCCTGGTGGCCTGGCCGGCGGTGTGGTCGGTGCCGCTGGGCTTCCTCACGATGGTGCTCGTCTCCCTCGCCACTCCGGGCCGGGTTCCGGCCGGGACCGCCGCCGTGCTGGCCCGGCTGCACCTGCCGGAGGAGCTGGCCGCGGGCGGTCCGGCGTCCGGTCGGACGGACGGTGGGCGCGTGGGCGGTCGGGCGGACGGTGGGCGCGTGGGCGGTCGGGCGGACGGTGGGCGCGTGGGCGGTCGGACGGACGGTGGACGCGCGGGCGGTCGGTCCGGTCGTGCGGGCGCGCGGGGGAGCGGGTTCCGGAAGCGGGGGGCGGCATGAGCGGGGACAGCGTGCTCGGCGTGGCACTGGCCGGGGCCGGCCTGCTGGCCACCGGCGTGGCGCTGGGCCGCTGCTGGGCCGCCCGCGGGGTGCGGCGCAGCGGTCCGGGCCTGGGCACCCCCGTCGAGCGGGCCACCTTCCACACCCTCCACACCGCCTCGCTTGCGGCGCCACCGCTGCGCGGCGGGCTGACCGAGGACACCGCGCGCAAGGCCGTCCGCCGGCTGCGGCCGCTGCTGGGCACCGAGGCGCTGTGCCTGACCGACCTCGACGAGGTCCTCGCCTGGGACGGCCCGGGCGCCGGCCACCACCTCGGGGTGGTGATGGGCAAGGCGGCCCAGCCGCTCGCCTCCGGGCGGAGCCTGAGCGTGGAGACCGACTGCGCGCACCCCGGCTGTCCGCTGCGCTGGGCGGTGATCGCCCCGCTCACCGGCGAGGACGGGGTGGTCGGCGCGCTGGTGGCCTACGGATCGCGCGAGTCGGCGGTGCTGGTGCGGGCTGCGACCGAGGTGGCCCGCTGGGTGTCCGTCCAGCTGGAGCTGGCCGAACTGGACCGCTCGCGGACGCGGCTGATCGAGGCCGAGATCAAGGCGCTGCGCGCCCAGATCTCCCCGCACTTCATCTTCAACTCGCTGGCGGCGATCGCCTCGTTCGTGCGCACCGATCCCGAGCGGGCCCGGGAGCTGCTGCTGGAGTTCGCCGACTTCACGCGCTACTCCTTCCGCAGCCACGGCGAGTTCACCCAGCTGGACGACGAACTGCGGTCCATCGAGCAGTACTTGGCCCTGGCCGGGGCCCGGTTCGGCGACCGGCTCACCGTCACGCTCCAGGTGGCGCCCGAGGTGCTGCCGGTGGCGCTGCCGTTCCTGTGCCTGCAGCCACTGGTCGAGAACGCCGTCAAGCACGGGCTGGGGGCATCCGAGCGGGACTGCCGCATCGTCATCGCCGCCCGCGACGCCGGCACCGAGGCCGTGGTGACCATCGAGGACAACGGCGTGGGCATGGAGCCGGCCGTGCTGCGGGCGCTGCTGGCGGGTGAGGGGCCGGCCTCCTCCGGGATCGGGCTGTGCAACGTCGACGAGCGGCTGCGGCAGGTGTACGGGGACGCGTACGGCCTGGTGATCGAGACCGGCGTGGGCGCGGGCATGAAGGTCACCGTGCGGGTCCCCAAGTACCGGGTGGGCGTGCACCCTTCAGCGGCCGGGCCGCTCCCGGCCGGCTGAGCCGCCGCTGCCACCCGGCCGGGTGCGCCGGCGCGTGCCCGGCGCCGGGGATTTCAGAACAGGTGCATCGCCAGGTGTCCGAGCGGCAGCCCGAGCTGCCAGGCCGGGGTCCAGACGCGGGCGTTCTCGTCGAGCCCCGGCTCGCCCTCGCGCCGGTCGAGGGCCGCCTGGTCGAGGTTGGTCGCGTACAGCTCGGTACGGTCCAGCCAGTGCCAGGCCGCCCGGGCCAGCTCCAGGTCGGGGTCCTCGCCGCCGCGTTCGCGGGCCTCCTCGCCCAGCTGGAGGATGCGGGTCTGCGCCCAGTCGCGCCAGGGGTGGCCGTACGCGGTGAGCGAGAGCCACTCGTCGAGCTGGGAGACGACGCGGATGCCGGAGAGCTCCCCGGCCGCGTCCGACAGGTAGATGGTCAGCGCCAGCGTGTCGCGTCCGGCCCGGAACTCCAGGCTGCTGGCGGGGATCAGCCGCCCGGTGCGCAACAGCTCGTCCGCGATGTACTCGGCGTACAACCAAGCCATCGGTACCGCGAGCCTGTCGGCCCCGTCGCCGCCGGTGCCGTTCGTACCCTCGGGGCGCACCGTGTCCACCTACTCCCGCGCATCGAGCTGCCGTCGTCAGTCCCGAGCCTTCACGCCGGGGCGGGACGGGCGGGGGCCGTTTACCCAAGTTGAACGGTCTGGTGGCGAAATCGCCGTGCCGTGGGCACAGTCTGCTCGCCCGGGCGGGCGGATTCTGGACGGACGGCTCCCGCCGGGCGGGTCAGGCCCCGAGGCCGTAGCCCGGCAGCCCCTGCCGCAGGGCGCGCAGGGCGTAGTGCGTACGGGACTTGACGGTACCCGTGGGGATGCCGAGCTCCTGTGCGGCCTCTGCGACGGAGCGGTCGCGGAAGTAGACCTCGACGAGCACCTCGCGGTGTTCGGGCCCGAGGGAGCCCACTGCGCGCCGCACGTCGATGGCGATCGCCGTGGTGTCGAAGTGGTCCTCGGGGGCGGGGCGCTGCTCCAGGGCCTCCGCCTCCACCTCCTGGGGGCGGGAGAGGCGGGCGCGGCGGGCGTCGATCGCCAGCCGGCGGCCCACGGTGAAGAGCCAGGGCCGCATGGAGCCGTGCTCGTCGTCCCAGGCCTCCGGGTGCTGCCAGGCGCGCACCAGCGTCTCCTGGACCAGGTCTTCGGCGCGCTGGGTGTCGCCGTGGGTCAGGGTGAGGAGGAATCCGAACAGCGCCCGGCCGTGCTCGTGCTGCAGTGCGGAGATCTGCGCCGCGCCAGGGCGCGTGAGGGTGGGGGCGGGGCTCACAAGAGGCTCCTTCCGGGGCGAGCGGGCTGATGAACCCACCCTGACCTGCGCGTGGCGCTCCGGGAACCGTCCTGCGCACGGTGCGCGCCGACAGGGGCGGCGCCGTCGTTCGACGGCCGCTGCGCGCGACGAACGGTCGAACGGTGCGCCGAACGGCTGGTGCGCGCACCACGACCGCCGGTTGTCACGGCGCCGTCACTTGACGTGACGGCCGTCCTGCTGTGGATTCGAGGTCGGACCACCAGCCGATCCGATAGTCGTATTAATGGTCCCGGGATCGAGAGCAGGGCAGATGAGCAAGCGCACACGCCGCGCCGCGGCCACCCTCACCGCCGCCCTCCTCGCGGCCGGAGCCGCCGGCTGCGCCGCCGGCTCCGCGCCGGCCCGGCTGGCCGGCGGCCACCGGCCCGGGCCCTCGGGAGCCGCCCCCGGCTCGCCCGCGGCGCCGGGCCGCGGCTTCACGCTGGTCGCCAGCGGCGACGTCCTGCCGCACCCCTCGGTCATCCAGCGCGGACAGGCCGACGCCGGCGGCGAGGGCTACGACTTCCGCCCCATGTTCGCCCAGGTCAAGCCGGTGGTGTCGGCCAGCGACCTGGCCCTGTGCCACATGGAGACCGTCTACGGCGAGGAGGAGGGGCCCTTCACGGGCTACCCCGCCTTCAGGTCCCCGCCGCAGTTCGCCGAGGCCCTCAAGGACGCCGGCTACGACGGCTGCTCCACCGCCTCCAACCACAGCCTCGACGACGGGGCGGACGGCATCCGGCGCACCCTCGAGCGCTTCGACCGGGCGGGCCTGAAGCACGCCGGCACCGCCCGCACGGCGGCCGAGGCGGCGGTACTCACCACGTACGCCGCCGGCACCGCCAAGGTCGCCCATCTGGCGTACACCTACGACACCAACGGCTATCCGATGCCCGACGGGCAGCCCTGGGCCGTCAACCTCATCAAGAAGGACCGGATCCTGACGGACGCCCGCACGGCCCGGGCGGCCGGTGCCGACGTGGTGCTCGTGAGCGTGCACTGGGGCACCGAGTGGCAGACCGAGCCCGACGAACTGCAGCTCTCCCTCGCCCGCGACCTGACCGCCGCCCGCACCGCCGGGCGCCCCGACGTCGACCTGGTCCTGGGCACGCACGCACACGTCCCGCAGGCGTACGAGAAGGTCAACGGCACCTGGGTCGTCTACGGCATGGGCGACCAGGTCTCCGGGCGCATGGTCAACTACGCGGACCAGCCGGACCCGCGCGGGAACTACGGCTCCATCGGACGGTTCCGGTTCGAGCCGCCCACGACGGCCGGCGGGCGCTGGCGGGTCACCAAGGCCGAGTTCGTCCCGCAGATGATGGACACCGACGCGGGCCGGGTGGTCGACCTACCCGTGGCCCTGGCCGCCCACCCCGACCGCGAGGACTACGAGGACGCGCTCGACCACATCCGCGGGGCGGTCCTCAGCCGCGGCGCGGCCGCGGACGGACTGACGATGGGCCGCTGACCGCGCGCCCGCTCCGCCGCGCGGACCTGCGCCGCGCTGCCTACAGTGCGAACCATGACCGTCGCGGAGCAGACCCAGGGGACCCGGAACCGTTTCCTGAACCGGGTGCCCGACGCGTTCGGCGCCTTCTTCGGCGCGCTGGGACTCCTGTGCGCCCTGCTGGCGGTCTTCGCGGGCCTGCGGGCGCTGCTCCGGCCCGTCGTCCGCTTCCTCGACGACATCGTCGTCCCCGTCAGCGCGAACCTCGCCTACGCCGCCTTCCTCATGCTGCTCGCCGCCGCCCTCGGCAGCCGCAAGAAGATCGCCTGGTGGATCGTGGTCGCCTACCTGAGCCTGCTCATCCTCTCCGACCTGCTGCTCCTGGCCGCAGAGGAGTACTGGTACTCCGTCCCGTCCCTGATCGTCGGCATCGCCGCGCTGGCCCTGCTGGTCGCGGCCCGCCGGGAGTTCTACGCCGACTCGCGGCACGGCGCGGTCTGGCGGGCCCTGCTCGTCCTCGGACTCGGCCTGCTCGCCGCCGTCTTCCTCGCCTGGGGCGTCGTCGCCGTCTGGCCCGGCACCCTGCCCAGCTCCCAGTGGCTGGACTGGGCCGCGAAGCAGGTCTTCGGCGGCCTCTTCTCCGCCCGCCAGTTCGACGGCCGGCCGCCCCGGCCCGTCTACTTCCTGTGCGGTCTCTTCGGTGCGCTCGCACTGCTCAACGCCGCCGCCACGCTGTTCCGCTCGCAGCGCATGGAGGCCTCCCTGCACGGGGACGAGGAGCCCCGGATCCGCGCGCTGCTCGGCGCGTACGGCCGCAACGACTCGCTCGGCTACTTCGCCACCCGCCGCGACAAGGCCGTCGTCTTCGCACCCAACGGCAAGGCGGCCGTGACCTACCGCGTCGAGGCCGGGGTGTGCCTGGCCTCGGGCGACCCGGTCGGCGACCCCGGCGCGTGGACCCCGGCCGTCAACGCCTGGCTGGCCGTGGCCCGCCGCTACGGCTGGCAGCCCGCCGTCATGGGCGCCTCCGAGGAGGGCGCGACCGCCTACGCCCGCTCGGGGCTGGGCGCCCTCCAGCTGGGTGACGAGGCCATCCTGCACGTGGCCCAGTTCGACCTCGACGGCCGCGACATGCGCGTGACCCGCCAGGCCGTCAACCGCGTCCGGCGGGCCGGCTGCACCACCGCGATCCGCCGCCACTCCGCCCTCACAGACGAGGAGATGCGGCGGATCATCGACAGCGCCGACCGGTGGCGCGACACCGAGACCGAGCGCGGCTTCTCGATGGCACTCGACCGGCTCGGCGACCCGGAGGACGGCGACTGCCTGCTGGTGGAGGCCTTCGACGCCGAGGGCCGGCTGGTCGCCATGCTGTCGTTCGTCCCCTGGGGCAGGGACGGCATCTCCCTGGACCTCATGCGCCGCGACCGCAAGGCCCCGAACGGGGTCATGGAGTTCATGGTCGCCGAGCTGTGCGCGCACGCCCCGAAGGTGGGCGTGCGGCGGGTCTCCCTCAACTTCGCCGTCTTCCGCTCCGTCTTCGAGGAGGGCGGCCGGATCGGTGCCGGCCCGGTGCTGCGGCTGTGGCGCCGGCTGCTGCTGTTCTTCTCCCGGTGGTGGCAGCTGGAGGCGCTGTACCGCTCGAACGTCAAGTACCAGCCCGAGTGGTACCCGCGGTTCCTCTGCTACGGCGACGCCGGCTCGCTGGCCCGCATCAGCCTCGCCTCCGGCATCGCCGAGGGCTTCGTCTCCGTACCGAGCCTGCGCAAGCTGTGGGGCCGCAGCCACCCGCGCGGCGCGGTCTCCGCCCCCGCCACCACCGCCGGCCTGCCCTCGATCGACTCCCTCGGCCTGGTCGAGGAGGGGGAGGGCGGGGCGGGCGCCGGGGCGGCCCTGCCCGAGCAGGTACGGGTCCGGCACCGCAAGCTCGAGCGGCTGCGGGAGGCGGGGACCGACCCGTACCCGGTCGGCATCCCCGAGCGCACCCACACCGTCGCGGAGCTGCGGGCCGCGCACCCGGCGCCGGCGCCCGGGGCGCGGACCGGGGAGGCGGTGACCGTGGCCGGCCGGGTGATGGTCGTGCGCGACCTCGGTGGCGTGGTCTTCGCGGTGCTGCGGGACTGGTCGGGGGACCTCCAGCTGATGTTCACCCGGGACGGCTCCGGACCGGAGGCCCTCGGCTCCTTCACCGCCGCCGTCGACTTCGGCGACCACGTCACCGCCACCGGCGAGGTGGCCGGCAGCCGCACCGGCGAACTCTCCGTGCTCGTCGCCTCCTGGCAGCTCACCGGCAAGTGCCTGCGCCCGCTGCCCGACAAGCGCAAGGGCCTGGCCGATCCCGAGGCCCGGGTGCGCCGCCGGTACCTCGACCTGGTGGCCCGCCCCGAGGCCCGCGACGTGGTCCGGGCCCGGTCCGTCGCCGTCCAGGCGCTGCGCCAGGGCCTGCTGGACCGCGGCTACCTGGAGGTCGAGACCCCGATGCTCCAGCAGATCCACGGCGGCGCCAACGCCCGGCCCTTCCGCACCCACATCAACGCCTACGACCTCGACCTCTACCTGCGCATCGCCCCCGAGCTGTACCTCAAGAGGCTCTGCGTGGGCGGTATGGAGAAGGTCTTCGAGATGGGCCGCACCTTCCGCAACGAGGGCGTCTCCTACAAGCACAACCCCGAGTTCACGATGCTGGAGGCCTACCAGGCCTTCGCCGACTACGACGTCATGCTCGACCTGACCCGCGAGCTGATCCAGGGATCCGCGACCGCCGCCAACGGCGCCCCCGTCGCCCGCAAGGCCGGCCCCGACGGCCGGCTCGTCGAGCACGACATCTCCGGCCTGTGGCCGGTCAAGACGGTGTACGGCGCGATCAGCGAGGCCCTCGGCGAGGAGGTCGACGCGGACACCGACGAGTCCCTGCTGCGCCGCCTGTGCGACTCCGCCGGGGTCCCGCACGGCCCCGACGACACCCGCGGGGACGTGGTGCTGGAGATGTACGAGCGACTGGTGGAGGAGAAGACGAAGCTCCCCACCTTCTACAAGGACTTCCCCACGGACGTCTCCCCGCTCACCCGCCAGCACCGCAAGGACCCGCGGCTGGCCGAGCGCTGGGACCTGGTGGCCTTCGGCACGGAGCTCGGCACCGCGTACTCGGAGCTGACCGACCCGGTGGAGCAGCGCCGCCGGCTCACCGCCCAGTCCCTGCTCGCCGCGGGCGGCGACCCCGAGGCCATGGAGATCGACGACGACTTCCTCGACGCCCTGGAGTACGCGATGCCGCCGACCGGCGGCCTGGGCATCGGAGTGGACCGCCTCGTCATGTTCATCACGGGATTGACGATCCGCGAGACCCTGCCGTTCCCGCTGGTGCGAAAGAACTAGACGCCTGCTCCGGTCGAGTGCACATTCCCTCTTGACCAGTGTTGTTGAAGGACCGACGCTGTCTGGCGTGCGAGCAATTGATAATGAAATCGGATGACCAGCTTCCGGGGCGGCGGGGTGTGCTGCGCACCGCCGTGTTCCTCGGAACCGCCGTCGCCGCCGGACTGCTGACCGGGGGAGAGATCGCCGCTCCCGGTACCCCCGCCAAGGGGTCGGCCGCCGCACCGCACCCCGCCGCGCCCCGGGCCGCGGGCGGTGCCCCGCCCCGACCCGGCCCCCCGCAGTCCGTACGGCCCCAGTTGCCGTCCACGTACCGGCTCAGCCCCATGACGGCCGAGCTCCCGCCCCGGCACCGGCCGGCGCTGCCACCCGTACGCACCCGGCCGCTGCTGGAGATGCCGGCGGCGGGCGGCAACATCGTGCTCACCTTCGACGACGGGCCCGACCCGCGCTACACCCCGGGCATCCTCGACACCCTGCGCCGGTACGACGCGCGCGCGGTGTTCTTCGTCTGCGGCGAGATGGCCGTGGACAACCCGGACCTGCTGCGGCGCATGGTCGACGAGGGCCACGTCATCGGCAACCACACCTGGACCCACCCGCTGATCCCCAAGCTCAGCCGGTCGAAGCTGGCCTGGGAGATCGGGCACACCAGCGACGTCGTGGACAAGACGGTGGGCCACCCGCCCGTCTGGTTCCGCGCGCCGTACGGGGCCTGGAACCGCGCGGCCTTCGAGATCGGGGCCGAGCTCGGGATGGAGCCGCTGGCCTGGACCGTGGACACGCTCGACTGGACCGAGCCGGGCACCTCGGTCATCGTCGGCCGCGTGCTGAAGGGCGCCGCCCCGGGCGTGGTGGTGCTGTCGCACGACGCCGGCGGCAACCGCTCGCAGAGCGTCACGGCACTGCGCACGTACCTGCCGCGGCTGCTGGAGCGCGGCTTCCGGACGACGCTGCCGCAGCTGCCGGCCCGCCGCTGAGGACGGCGACGGAGGTGGGGCGGGGCGCCCGTGGTCCGGGAGCCCCGCCCCTCTGCTGCCGTCCTCGGCCTCCCGTCCCGGCCTCCGTCCCGGCCCGCGTCCCGGTCTCCGTCAGCGGGAGTCGACCATGCGCGCGAAGACGACGACGTTGCCGTCGTAGCCGCGGGCCCGCGAGTAGCCGCCCCCGCAGGTGATGACGCGCAGCTCGGGCTGGCCCGTGTCCCCGTACACCCGGGCGCCGGGGAAGTCGTTCTTGGAGAACACCTCCACCCCGTACACCTCGAACACCGCCGTCTTGCCGTCGTACCGGCTCACCTCGACGTGCGCGCCCTTGCGGATCGCGCCGAGGCCGTAGAACACCGCCGGACCCTTGTCGTTGTCGACGTGGCCCACGATCACCGCCGAGCCGCGCTGGCCGGGCGCGATGCCGTTGAGGTACCAGCCGGCCAGGTTGGAGTCCTGGGGCGGGGGCGCGTCGATCCATCCCTCCGCGTCGAGGCCGACGGACATCACGGGCGCGTCGACGTTGATCGACGGGATGCGGATGCGCTCCACCGTCGAGTGCCCCAACTCCTGGAGGTCGGTCGGCGGTACGGGGGCCGCCGTGGCGGAACCGGTGCCGGAGGTGCTGACGGCGGCGGCCGCGGCGGGCTGGGGCGGGCCCGGGTCGACGTCCGCTCCGTTCCGCATCATGGCGAGGCCGGTGAGCATGACCAGGGCCAGTGCCCCCCAGGGGGAGCGTCTCCTCGGCTGCCCGTGCTCGTCCTCGGTCATGGCTCTCCCTTCCCGACGCGGGGTCCGGATTCCCGCGTTCTCTTCCCCCCTTCTCCACGCACGCTAAGTCGGCGCGGCCGGGAAGGCGAGGAGGGAAGGGCGAACGGGTGGCGGAGAGCCGGATGGGATGCGCCCATCCGAGTAAATATCACATAAGCATCTGATGGGTCGTGACCTGCGCATCCACCGGTGACGCGCCGAGCGGTCCCGGCGTGTCGCCTCCATCGGGCGGACTACTGCGGAAATGCGTCGTCTGCGGCGGAAGGTGATGGTTCGTCATGGGATGCGTTCTCGTCGATCATCCCGGAGCCACCGCTCCGGGGCGCTTCCCGCTGGAGGTTCCACCATGCGTGCTGCACACGCACTGACAGCCGCCGCGGCGCTCGCCGTGGTCGGCCTCGCGACACCGATCGCCGCCGCGGGCGGCGCGCCGGGGGGCAACGGGCCCACCAACATCACCGTCAGCCCCTTCCGGGTCCACCAGGGCTCGACCATGCAGGTCAGCGCCGCCGGCTGCAACCAGGGCGGCCTGGTCTTCTCGCGCGACAACACCTTCGACTCGGAGCGGCTGTCGCCGGGGTCCATCGGCTTCGCCACCGTCCGCATCCACGACCACGCCCGCCCGGGCCGCCACCAGGTCCACGTCCGCTGCAACGGCAGCGAGCGCGAGGGCAGCCGGGAGTTCGAGGTCCTCGCCGCCCGCGGTGCGCAGGGCGGCCTGGGCGGCTCGTTCGGCCCCAGCACCACCGAGACCGCGATCGGCGCGGGCCTGGTGGGCAGCGCGGCCCTGGGCGCGGGGATCCACCTGATGCGCCGCCGCGTGCGTGCGACCCGCGTCCGCGTCTGACCGGCCGAACCTCCCCGGTCGGACCGCGGAACCGCCCGTCGCTCCGAGTCCCGGCCAGGACTCGGGGCGACGGGCGTCCGTCGTCGCCCCGCCCTTCGCGGCCGGTGCACGGGTGTGCGGGCGCGCCGGTGCGCGGGTCCGCGGATCAGTGGCGGCGGGCGGCCGCGCGCCGCCGGACCACGTACGCCGTACCGATGCCCGCCGCGAGGAACAGCCCCGCGCCGGCCGCGATCTCCCCCGCGTCCCAGCCGGCGACGCTGCCGCCCAGACCGCCGCGCACGCCGCGCGAGACGGTGGTGGAACTGGTGGTGGGCCGGCTCGTACTGCCGCCGGCGATGGTCAGGTCGGCGGAGCCGTTCTCGTTGTTGCAGGTGAACGTCACCGAGTAGACGGCGCCGCGGCGGGCGTCCCGGTCCACGGTGACCCGCACGCTCTGGCCGCGCGGAATGCTCACGGTGTCGAAGACGCCGGAGGAGGCCGTGGCGAAGGACGCGTCGCAGCCGCTCACCGACAGCGTGACCTGGCCGCCCGGGGCGACCGTGGCCGGCGTGATGGCGAAGCCGAACGAGGTGACGGGCTGCTGCGGTCCGGCCGCCGGGGCCGCCGCGGTCGACGGCGCGCCGAACGCGAGGGCGGCTCCCACGGCACCGGTGGCGAGCAGGGCGGCGGACGCGGTGCGTATCGCGGACATGGTCAGTCCTCCGGGTCCCGAGGAGCATCTGCGGAACCGTTTCCACAAGTGAAGGGTGGTGCGCCTCGATGTCCGCCACGCTAGGTCGGGCCGTCTCCCCCCGCGATCAGAGTCGGGCGAATGGGGGTTCTTGCTCGGCCACCCGGGGGACGGCCGCGGCGCGCCCCCTGGCCCACCGCATCCGCCATCAGCCCCACCGGCCCCGCCGGTGCCTCCGATGCCGCGGCGTCCGCCACGAACCGCCGGCGGGGCAACCCGGTCAGGGGCGGGCGGACGGGAAGAACCGGAGGAAGGGCTCCGCCGTGGCGGAGATGCCGCGGCTGAACGGGGCGTCGAAGTCCCAGACCAGGAACAGCAGGAAGGCGATCAGGGCGCTGAAGAGGCCGGCGAGCAGCAGCTCGCGGAACGAGCGGCGGATCTGCAGCGTGAAGACCAGCCCCACCGTCACCAGCGCTCCCGCGATCAGGCCGAACCACACCACGCCCGGCATGACCGCGCCCACGCTCGACGCGCGCCCGCTGCGGGCGTCGTCCGCCACGCCCACCTGGTCGACGAGGGGCTGGTAGGCCTGCCCCTCGTGGTCGGTGCGGGGCTCGTAGTCCGTGACGTCGCGGCGCACCTTCTCCAGCAGCCGGTCGCCGCGGGCGGTGAGCCGGTCCTGGTCCGCCATCACCTGCCACTCCGTCGTGACGACGTACGACACGTACGCGTCCACGTCGGCCCGGATCCGGGCGCGCACCTGGGGCGGGTAGACCTCGGAGCGCACGCTCACCTCGTGCAGGGCCTGCGCCTCCTGGCGCACGTACTCCTGGGCCGCGCCGCGGGCCTCCCAGACCCCGGCGATCGCCAGCCCCAGGACGATCGCGTAGATCACGCCGATCATCATCGTCATGTACTCGATGACGTCGGGGGTCTCGTTGGGGTCGTCGTCCTCGCTGATCCTGCGGTTGTTCAGTAGGGCGATGGAGAGCACCACCGCGCAGGCCGCGGCCATCGCGATGGTCAGGACGAGCCACTCCGACACGTTCACTCCTGTCTGTCGGCTGTCTGCCGGCGGTCGTTCGGGGGGCGTTCGAGGGCCGCCGGCGCGCGGCCCCGCCGGCTGCGGCCGCGCGGGCCCGGGCACGGGGTGGTGCCGGGCGGGGTCAGCGCGGACGCAGGGCGACGATGGCGAGCACCGCGGGGGCGGTGGCGAGCAGCGTGAAGGTGAGCACCGAGACGTGGTGTTCGCGCGGCTTGCGCGCGGGGGCCCGGTAGGCGGGCCGGGCCACCGGACGGGGGCGGGCCTTCGGCGGCGGGGTCAGGCTCGGCCGCGGCGGCTCCGCCACGGTCCGCACGGGCCGCGGTCGCGGTGCGGGGGCGGCCCGGACCGGCAGGGGTGGGGAGGGCCGGGGCTCGAGGGTGGGCCGCGGGTGGGACGGCCGCGGCTTCGGGGTGGGCGTGGGCCGCGGGGTCGGGGTCGGCTTCGGGGTCGGGGTGGGCTTCGGCGTCGGCTTGTGCGTCGGCTTGTGCGTCGGTTTCTGGGTGGGCTTGGGGGTGGGCTTCGGGGTGGGGGAGTGCGTCGGCTTCGGCTCGCAGTGGTGCCCCCGTCCGCGGCCCCGCCCGTGGTGGTCGTGTCCGCGCCCGCGGTCGTCGTGCGGCCGGCAGCCGCAATGCCGGCCCCCGAACGTTTCGGCACCCTCGTCACCGTCGCGGTCGTCGCCGGGGCCCTGGTGGGGCCGGCACCCGCAGTGCCGTCCGCCGAACGCCTCACCACCGCCGTCACCCGCCACGGCCACGGCCACGGCCGTGATGCCGTCGGGCCCGATGCTCGCGTACGCGCAGCTGTCGGCACCCGCGGGAGCGCTGCCGAGGAGCAGCCACAGCACCAGTGCGACGGCTCCCAGGGCGCTGCCGCCCGCCCACGGTCCGCGTCCCCGCGGCCGCCGGGGGGAAACGAGGGGGTTCGATGGGGCGGAGTCCCGCCCTCCGTTCACCGGACCCGCGTCCCCGACGTGTTCCTGGTGGGGGCCGCCGGGCACCGGTCGCCGGTGCGGGGCGGCGCGGAAGGAACGTCCTAACCGCGGGGCAGAGGGTCTCGTCACGCCGGGAGCATGGGCCCGGGAGCGAGCCGGCACGCGGGAGCGGCGATTGATTCCCCTGAACGGGCGGTCTTTTGACCCTACAGGTTTGAGCCAAAGGTGAACGTAAGATGGGTGCGAGGTGGGCGTGCATCTTCGCGTTCCAAAAGGGATTTGTCGGTTCCAGTCAACCGGTGATCCCGCTCTGGCACGTGCCTTTGGTGTGTGACGAAGAACGGACCGCCAATTTCCGCTTTGACTCGCCCCTATGAGCAATGATCAGTAGATTCTCCTGCGGCAGCAGACGACTCGGCATGGGGAGACTTCGATGGACCGCCCGCACTGGGCACCGCCCGGCATCGACATATCGGTGCCCAGCGTGTCCCGCATCTACGACTACTACCTGGGTGGGTCGCACAATTTCGAGGTCGACCGGCAGACCGCCCGCCGGGCCATGGAATTCATGCCGGGCCTCCCCAAGATCATGCAGGCCAACCGCGCGTTCATGCGGCGCGCCGTCCGCCACGCCGTGGCGGAGGGCATCACCCAGTTCCTCGACATCGGCTCGGGCATCCCCACCTTCGGCAACGTCCACGAGGTCGCCCAGGCCGCCAGCGACCGGGCCCGCGTGGTCTACGTCGACCACGACCCCGTCGCCGTGGCGCACAGCCGGGCCGTCCTCGCCGGCGACGAGCGCACCGACATCGTCCCCGCCGACCTGCGCAAGCCGCAGGACATCCTGAACAGCCCCCAGGTGGCCGACCTCCTCGACTTCGACCGGCCCGTGGCCCTGCTCCTCGTCGCGGTCCTGCACTTCCTGGAGGACGGCGACGACCCGTACGCGCACGTGGCCGAGCTGCGCGACGCCCTCGCCCCCGGCAGCCTGCTCGTCCTCACGCACGCCTCGTACGAGGGCATCCCACTGCCGGAGGAGGTGGCCAGCGGCACGGTCCAGGTCTACCGCGACGCCCGCAACCCCCTGGTCATGCGCAGCCGCGACGAGGTCGCCGGTTTCTTCGAAGGCTTCGAGCTCGTCGCGCCCGGCCTGGTGCCGATGCCCCGCTGGCGCCCGGACACCCCCGAGGGCCAGGAGGACGCGTACGCCTTCTCGGGCTTCGCCGGCGTGGGACGCAAGGCGTGAGACTTCCCGCCCAGGCGGAGGGCTCCGCGACGCGGTCGGATGGTGCGGAGGACCGCGTCGTCCGGTTCGCCAGGATCTGGAGCCGGGCCATCTTCCCCGCCACCGCCACCTCCCTCACCCGTCAGGAACTCGAGGACCGCCTGCTGCCCCAGGCCCGGATCCTCTCCGAGGCCCTCCACGCCCGGCCGTTCGACGCCTCGCCCGCCCAACGGGTCGGCGCCCACCTGGTCGACACCCACTGCACCGACCCCGAGGCCCTGTCCGGCACCCTCGGGGTCATCGAGGCGTACCTGGTGCTGTACTGCTCCGACGGCGGCACCGAGAGCGCCGAGGAGTACCGGGCCCGCTGCGCGCGGCTCCAGCACGGCCTGGCCGCCGGATTCGCCCGCGCGCTGCGCGAGCGCACCCTGAGCGAGCAGGAGGCGATCGCCCGCTCCGCCCTCACGGCCCGCACCGATGCGCAGGTGGCCCTGCACGCCAGCGAGGAGCGCTTCCGCGCGGTCTTCGAGGGCGCCGCCGTCGGCATCGGCATCGCCGACCTCGACGGCAACGTCCTGGAGGTGAACGAGGCCCTGCTGCGCATGTTCGGCGGCATGGACGGCCACGTCCGCAGCCGCAACGTGGCCGAGTGGGGCCACCCCGAGGACGCCCCGAACGTCTGGAAGATGTACGGGGAGCTGGTCCGCGGCGAACGCGACCACTACCGCGTCGAGAAGCCCTACTACCGGCACGACGGGACCGTGCTGTGGACCAACCTGACCGTCTCCCTCCTGCGTGACGCCGACGGCAAGCCCCAGTACCAGCTCGCGCTGATGGAGGACACCACCGAACGGCGGCTGCTCAACCTCCGGCTGCGCTACGAGGCCACCCACGACGCGCTGACCGGCCTGCCCAACCGCACCCTGTTCTTCGAGCGCCTGGAGAAGGCCCTCTCCGCCAAGGACGGCAGCCGCTTCGGACTCTGCTACCTCGACCTCGACGGCTTCAAGGCCGTCAACGACAGCCTCGGGCACTCGGCCGGCGACCGGCTCCTCGTCGAGGTCGCCGACCGCCTCCAGGCGTGCGCCACCGCGGCCGGCGAGATGGTGGCCCGGCTCGGTGGCGACGAGTTCGTGGCCCTGACCACGGGCCCGAACACCGAGGAGGAGGTCACCGAGCTCGCCGTGCGCATCCTCAGCGCCCTGTCCACGCCCATCCGCCTCGAGGGCCGCGAGCTCACCGTGCGCGGCAGCATCGGCATCGTCGAGGGGCCGGCCGGTGAGCGGACCCCCGCCGAGGTGCTGCGCAGCGCGGACATCACGATGTACAGGGCCAAGGGCGCGGGCGGCAACCGCTTCGAGATCGCCGACGCCGAGGCCGACGCCCGCGCCATCACCCGCCACGGCCTGACCAACGCGCTGCCCGCCGCCCTCGAGCGCGGCGAGTTCTTCATCGAGTACCAGCCGCTGGTGCACCTGCACGACGGCAGCGTGCACGGCGCGGAGGCCCTCGTGCGCTGGTCGCACCCGCAGTACGGGGTGCTCGGCCCGGACCGCTTCATCCCCCTCGCCGAACGCACCGGGCTCATCGTGCCGCTCGGCCGCTGGGTCCTTGAAGAATCGGTCCGGCAGGCCCGGGAGTGGCAGCGCCAGCACGGCGGCCGGGCTGCCGGCGGACCCCTGCGGGTCAACGTCAACCTCTCGCCCACCCAGCTCCACCACCCCGGACTGGTCGCCGACACCCTCCAGGTGCTGGAGAGTTCCGGACTCGAGCCGGGCGCCCTGTGCCTGGAGGTCACCGAGTCCGCCCTCATCGGCGCCGACGACGAGCTGCTCGAGCCCCTGCGCAGGCTCGCCGCGATGGGTGTGGACATCGCCCTCGACGACTTCGGCACCGGCTACTCGAACCTGGCCAACCTCCGCCGGCTCCCGGTCAGCGTCCTCAAGCTGGACCGCTCCTTCACCCGCGGCATGCAGCAGCAGCCCGCGGATCCGGTGGACGTGAAGATCGTCGAAGGCATCGTCGCCCTGGCGCACAGCCTCGAACTGGCCGTGACGGTCGAGGGCGTGGAGACCGGAGCCCAGGCCCGCCAGCTGCGCGAGCTGGGCTGCGACACGGCCCAGGGCTGGTACTACGCCCGCCCCGGTGCCCCGGACCGCATCCACGCCCTGTCGCTCTCGGACGCCGTCACCCCCTGACCCTCCGGTGCCGCCCCCGCCGCACCCCTCAGCGAGCCCGTCCCCCGAGCCACGCCGCCACGGGCTCCGGGTCGGCACCGGGCACGAGCAGCGCCAGGTGGTGGTCGGGGCGTATGAGCACCAGGGCCTCGCCCGGGACACCGAACGCCTCGCGTACGGCCGCCTCGTCGGCCGGCGCCACCCGATGGGTCCGCAGCGGTCCGGACCAGCCGTCGGCCACCTCGCGCAGCGCGGTCCCGGCGCCCGCTCCGATGCCGAGCAGGGTGAACTCCGGCCCGGCCAGGACGTCGTACAGCCGCCCGCCGCCGACCAGCCGCACGTCGGGCGCCACGTCGCCCGGCGCGAGCACCGCCGTCCCCGGCGCTCCGGCCAGTGAGCTCCACCGGTACCCGGTGGGCACCTCGTCGGTCAGCGCCTCCTCGATGCCGGTGCCGGGCGTCCGGACCGCGGAGACCACGTGCCGCATGCGATCGTCCGTGATCTTGAGCGTCCAGGCGGCTATCGGCAGCCGCTCCTCCTCGTACGTGTCGAGCAGCTCCGGACCGCCGCGGCCGGCGAGGGTCTCGGCCAGCTTCCAGCCCAGGTTGAACGCGTCCTGGACACCCGTGTTCATCCCCAGTCCGCCCGCGATGGGGTGGACGTGCGCGGCGTCCCCGGCGAGGAACACCCGGCCCTGTCGGTAGCTGCGGGCCATGCGGACGTTGACCCGCCACGTGGACAGCCACGTCGCCTCGCGCAGCCGTATCCCGGGTGCCTTGGCGTGCTGGTCGAAGGCCCGCTGGAAGACCTCCAGCGACGGAGGCACCGCGGCGCCCTCCGCGTCCCGCTCGATTCCGGCCTGGAACTGGAAGCTCTCCGTCCCCGGGACGGGCCACATGAGCACCGCGCCCCCGTCGGTGAACCACTGGTGCCACACGTCCCGGCTCAGCCCCGGCGCCTCGACGTCCCCGACGACCATCGACTCCTCGGCCCCACCCCCACCGTGCCCCTCGAAGGCCACGCCGAGCAGCTTGCGGACCGTGCTGCGGCCGCCGTCGCACCCGACGGCGTAGGCCGCCGTCACCACGCTGCCGTCGGCCAGGGTCGCCCGCACGCCGTCGGCGTCCTGGGTCAGGGCGGTCACCTCGGCGCCGAACTCGACGCGCCCGCCGAGCTCATCGAACCGCTCCCGCAGGAAGGCCTCGGTCTGCCACTGGGCGAGGAACACGGCACTGTCGAAGCGGGCGGCGGTCGCGCCGGAGTCGGCCGGGGCGAACGGGTCGGTGTCGCTGATGTGCTCCCCGTCGAAGTACTTGCGGAACACCTGGTGCGCGGTGCCGGTCGCCGTGATGCCCTCGCCCGCTCCGAGGGCGGCGAGCACGTCCAGCGAGCGCGGATGCAGGGTCTTGCCCCGCGATTCGCGGTGCGGCCGCGCCGCCCGCTCCAGCACGCGCACGGCCACGCCGCGGCGGCTCAGGTCGCAGGCGAGCGTCAGGCCCGTCGGGCCGGCACCCACGATCAGCACGTCCGCACCGCCCGCCGTACCTGCCGCGCCCGCCGAGCCGCTCGCACCCGTCGTACCGCCCGCACCCTGCGTACCGGTCACACCCTGCGTCGTCATGTCGGACATCACGATCCCCCTCCTGGTCCGCCGCACGGCCGGACGGCCGCACGGCGCGGTTCTGCGCAACGGTCACGCTGCGTGACCGTTCCGTGCATCCAGAAAACCGCATCGACCACGAAAATGCAACCGGGTAACAAAATTAACTTGGTTGCGCCTGCTCTGGTAGAGTGCCGGGCATGGAGACCTCGCCCGGCCTGCGGGAGACGAAGAAGCTGCGCACCCGCCGCCACCTGGCGGACACGGCGCTGGAGATGTTCCTCGAGCGCGGCTTCGGGGAGGTGTCGGTGGCCGAGATCGCGGCGGCCGCCGAGGTCTCGAAGCCCACGCTGTTCCGCTACTTCCCGAGCAAGGAGGACCTGGTCCTGGACCGCTTCGCGGACCATCAGGACGAGGCCGCCCGCGTCGTGCGCGCCCGCCCCGCGGACCTCACTCCCGTCCGGGCGCTGCACGAGCACTTCCGCACCGCCCTCGCCGAGCGGGACCCGATCACCGGCCTGTGCGACCACCCGGACGTGGTGGCCTTCCAGCGCCTCCTCTACACCACCCCGGACCTCGCCGACCGCCTCCAGCACTACACCGCCCGCGAGGTGGAGTTGCTCACCGAGGAGCTCCTGCCGGAGTACGGCTCGCCGCTGGAGGCGCGGCTGGCCGCCCTCCACCTCGTGACCGTCCGCGGCGAGCTCGGCCGTGAGAACTGGAGCCGGATCGCCGACGGCCGCACCGCCGACGCGCTCTACCCGCAGGCCCTGGCCGACGCCGACCGCGCCTTCGCCATGCTGGCCACCGGCCTCGACGCAACGCGGACCGCCGACGTCACGCGGTCCTGAAGCCGGCCGTCCCCCGCGGGCGGACGGTCACGACGGCCCCTGTCGCCCCGCCAGCAGCACCCTGCGCAGCTCCCGGGCCGCCCGCGGCGGAGCCACGTCCGTCCGGTGCGCCAGTGCGATGGTGCGCCGCAGCGGCGATCCGGCGAGCGGCGTGGTGCGCAGCCCCGGGCCGGCGCGGTCCGCCACCATCGCGGGGACCACGGCGAGCCCGAGCCCGGCCCGTACGAAGCCCAGCACGGCGTCCATCTCCCCGCCCTCCACCGTGAACGCGGGCTCGAACCCCGCCGCCCGGCAGGCCGCCACCGTCAGCTCCCGCAGGTCGTAGCCGTGCCGGAACATCACCATCGGCTCGTCGCGCAGGTCCGCCACCGCCAGGGGGCCGCCACCGCCCGGCGGATCCGACTCCGAGGCCGTGACCACCACCAGGTCCTCGGTGAGCAGCTCCACCGTCGTCAGCGCGGGTGCCGCGGGAGGCAGCGGCAGCGCGATGAGGGCCAGGTCGAGGGCGCCGCGGGCCAGTTCCCGTACGAGGTCGTGCGAGCCGCTCTCCTCGATCAGCAGCCGGATCCCCGGGTGTGCGTCGTGGAAGGCCCGCAGCACGTCGGGCAGCAGACCGGTGCACAGGCTCGGGGTCGCGCCCAGCCGGATCCGGCCGCGCCGCAGCTGCACCAGCTCCTGCACCTCCAGCCGCGCGGTGTCGGCATCGGCCAGGATCCGCCGGGCCAGCGGTAGCAGGGCCTCGCCCGCCTCGGTCAGCGCGACGTTCCCGCGGGCACGGCTGAACAGCTCGGCGCCCAGCTCCCGTTCGAGCGCCTTGATCTGCTGCGAGAGCGAGGGCTGGGCCACGTGGACCCGCTCGGCGGCCCGGGTGAAGTGCCGGGTCTCGGCCACGGCCACGAAGTACACCAGCTGCTGGAACTGCATGACCTTCACCCTAGGCGTACGGACCCGTAGGGCCCCGGGAAGGCTCCGCCGCCCTCCCGCCCCCTCCACGGCGCGGGAGAGGGGGCGGGAGCGGGGCGCGAGAGGGGGCGCGGTGGACGTCAGCCGCAGTGGCTGTCGTACCGGGCGACGGCGTGCTCGGAGGGGTCGCTGCCGAGCCAGCCGCCCCAGCTGATGCAGGTGCCGCGGCCGTTGACGTACCGGGGGCCCGCGTAGCGCGTGTACGCGCCGTAGTCGCGGGCCATGGTGCCGTCCGCGGTGCGCTGGATCCAGACGCCGACCATCCAGGGCCAGCCGCCGTTGTCGGTGACGATCTGGTGGACCACGCAGTTCTTGCCGGTGGACCCGTTCCAGGTCAGGAACACCGTGGTGGCGTCCCCCAGCGGAAGGGCGTCCACCACCTTGTAGCCGGGTCCGCAGGGCCCGTTGTAGGTGCCCGCCGCCACCGCCGCCGGGGCCGCCGCGTACCCCGCCACGGTCAGGCCCAGGGTGGCGAGCGCGAGGGCGCCCGCCGTGCCCGCGCGGGACCGCCGTGCCCCCCGCACTCCGCGCAGCCCCCGTACCCTCCGCAGCCCACGCGCTCCGCGCCCGCCCCGTCGAGTCCGTGCCGTCGCCGTCGTCGTCGTCGTCATCGCCGTTCCCCCGCCCCTTCAGCCGCAGCGGACGTCGTCGAGGTCGACCCGGGCGGCGCCGAGGTCGTTGTCGGTCTCGCCGACGAACGCGGACCAGTCGATGCAGGTCCGCCGGGCGTACGTGTAGACCGGGCCCGCGTAGGACCGGTAGTAGCCCATGTCCCGGTCGCGGCCGGAGCCGTCGCCGCGGGAGAGGACCACCCTGGACCAGCGCACCGTGGGGGAGGGCTCCAACTGCACGACCGCGCAGTTGTACCCGTTGGACCTGTTGTAGGTGAGGTACGTGGTTCCCACGAAGCTGTGGTCGTACGGCAGGTAGAGGTCGATCGCGTCGACGAAGGCGTAGCCGGAGCCGCAGGCCCCGTTGTAGCCGTCGGCGGCGGAGGCGGGGCCGGCCGAGGCCAGCAGCGCCGCCGACGCCAGGGTGGTGAGGGCGGCCGTGATCACCGCGCCGCGTCGTGCTCGTCTCATCGGGGACTCCTCGGTTACGGGTACGGGTACGGGGACAGGTACGTGTGTGCGTGGACGGGTCCGGGTCGGGGTCCTCGTCCGGGCTTCGTACGGGGTTCCGGTGGCGGCCCGTCAGGTCCCGCAGGCCAGCCGCGGCAGGTCCGCGCCGGAGAGCACGTAGCTGCCGGACCGGCTGTCGTCCGTCGGGTACGACACGACCAGGGCCCGGCCGTGGCTGCTGCTGCCGCCGTAGCGCGGGGTGAGCCGCGTGTACGCGCGGGTCCGCAGGTCCGCCCCCCAGGTCGCGACCGGGTCGGTCCAGGTGACCACGTCGCCCGCGACGTGCACCCAGTCGATGCCCTCGCCCCGCACCACCACGGCCGGGGCCGGCCAGCCGGCCCGCCAGGCGTACAGGGTCCGCCGGTCCCGGGCGGTCCAGGCCCAGGTCGTGCCGTTCCCCGCCGCGGCGGGGGAGCCGTCGGCCGCGGACAGGGCGGCGGGCAGCCGCACCGGCCGGCCGTCGAGGTCCGTCCCCGTCAGCTTCGTCGGGGTGTCCACGGCGAAGGCCTCGGGCCAGACCACCGTGTCCCCGGCGAAGAACGAGGGCGCCATGTGGCCGGTGCGCACGATCCGGTCGGTGCCGGCAGCCAGGTCGTACAGGTGCACCTGACGTCGGACGTCCGCGAGCTTCTGCTGCTCGCCGCCGTCGCCGACCGCCTGCACCCAGGTGGCCCGGCCGCGGTGCACCCACGGGTAGAGGAACGGGCCGGGCACCACGGCGCCGCCCGGCGCGGTGGCGCTGTGCCCGATCGCGCGGGGCGGGCCGCCGAGGGAGGCGTCCCAGGCGTACAGGTCCCAGGCGGCGGCGAGGTCGTTGGCGTGCAGCACGCTGAACACCAGCCAGCGGCCGTCGAAGTCGGCGAGGCCGAAGCCGCCCTTGTCGGCGTGGGCGGCCGTGTGGACGGTGGTGCGCCGGGCGCCGCGGTCCCGCAGCCAGACCAGCGCGGGCGCACCGGACGCGCGGCGGCTGACCGCGAACACCGAGGACCCGTCCGGGGCGACCGCGACCGGGTCCAGCCGCTCGTCGGCGGCCGCCGCCAGGGCGCCGGCACCCTGGGCCCTGCGCCAGCCGTCCGGCGGGTCGGCCCGGCAGAAGGCGTCGGAGGTCCCCGGTCCGCCGCCCTCCGTACCGCCCGGAACCGGTGTGCCGGCGGGGGCGGTGGGCGGCGTGCCGGGCGGTGTGACGGAGTGAGGAGGGGCTGCTGCCGCGTCCGGCCGGTGGGGCGCCGGCGAACACCCGAGGATGCTCGCCAGCGCCGCGCCGAGGACCGCGGTCAGCAGTCTCCTACCACTCGTAGCCACGTCCGCCCATGATCGTCACCAGGGTGCTGATGGGCATCCCGGAGCGCGTCGGCACGGAGGACCACACGGTGTTCGCGGAGTCCAGGTAGGCCGCCCAGTCGCCGTCGTACCCCTGGAAGGTGAACCAGTGGTACAGCGTGGTGGTGCTGTTGGGGTGGCCGACGAGGTGCGGGCCGTTGTGCACCTCCATCGAGTTCCCGACCACCGGGGTGCGGTAGCCGTAGATGTTGCCCATGAGCCGCGACTTGAAGGTCGCCACGTCGCTGCTGCTGGGCGTGTAGGGCAGGTCCTTGCGGACGTACTCGAAGTCCCCGGACTGCTCGGTCAGCAGCCGGGTCATGGCGTCCACCCCGGTGCCGCCGTTGTTCGGGGATATGCCGATCCGGCTCGCGTAGTACCCCTGGTCGTGCAGCCAGTTGCCGCGCATGCCCAGCGCGGTGACCAGCGTGGCCGGGCCGCAGTAGTTGTTGTACCACTGGCCCTGGTGGGTGTTGGGCAGCATGTACGTCGTCGGGTACGCGAAGCCGTCCCGCCGCGGGCGCTGCCCGGCGGACGCCAGGAACGTGCTCTTCCGCTTGATCTCGGCGGGGCTCGCCTTCCAGGAGCCCCAGCCGTCCTTCGAGCGGTCGCCCGGCCGGTCGGCGGCCGCCTTGGCCGCACCGAGCGCCCGGCCGGACAGGGCGGGCGCGGCGCCGCCCGCGGTCGGCGCGCCCGCCCCGGCGACGCCGGCCGCGAGCCGCGGGGCCCCGCCGGCGTCGGCCGCCGAGGCGGAGTGCGGCGCGGCGAGGCCGCCGAGCAGAAGGGCGGCCAGGACCGCCGCCGAGCCGGTGTGCACGGACATTCCCATGGATGTGTTCCCCTGTGGTCGTAGGTACGCGGGAGCCGGTGGACCCGCGGCCGGAGGGGCGAACGGCCCTCGCCGCACGCGGTTGGGCGTACGTCACCGCAGGCCGTTCGCGGCGTACGTCACCGCCGCGGCCCGGCCCGCTCGACGAGGGGCCCGGGCCGCGGCGACCCCCGGCGGGACCAAGACTTGGCCCTCCGGGCGTTGTTGCGCGGCCCTCCCACCTGCCCGAAACAATTCCGGGGCCACGAAGGCGTCCGGCGCGATCCGTCCCTCCGCCCACCGAAAACCGTCTTGTGGTCCGCGGACACCGGGTCGTCACCGTCTTCGGCGCCTCGGGGAGCGGCAAGTCGTCCCTGCTGCGCGCCGGCCTCGTGCCCCGGCTCCGGGCGGGCGGGCCGGAGCTGGGCACGCCGGCCGCCATCCGCCTGCTCACCCCCGGGGAGCACCCGCTGGACACGCACGCGCCGGCGCTGTCGCCCGCGGCGGGGCCGGGCGACACCTGGCTCGTCGTCGACCAGTTCGAGGAGGCCTTCACCCTCTGCCACGACCCGGCGGAGCGCGCCCGCTTCGTCGACGCCCTCCTCGCGGCGGCCGTGCCGGGCGGGCGCCTGCGCGTCGTCCTCGGCGTCCGCGCCGACTTCTACGCCCGCTGCCTGGAACCCCCGGGCTCGCCGCGGTGATGCGGGACGCCAGCCTGCCCCTGGGACGGATGACGCCCGACGAGCTCCGCCAGGCCGTCACCCGCCCCGCCGCGGCCCGCGGCCTGGTCGTCGAACGGACCCTGACCGAGGCCCTCCTCGACGAGACCGCGGAACAGGCGGGCGCCCTCCCGCTGACGTCCCACGCCCTGGCGGCCGCTACCGGGGCCCCCTCACCCCGGCCCAGTGGCACGACCACGTCCCCGACGTCCCCAAGGCGACACCTGCCCCACCGCCCAGGCTCCATAGGCCAGACCTATCGATATCAGCCGCTCCATGTCTTGGACCTTTCGGGACCTCCGTCCCTAGCCTTTTCGGCATGGCTGCTCTGGCAACGCGCACGGACCGCCCCCCGACCCCCGGCCGCAGGCCGTCCCTCCCGCGCCTCCTCTGGAACTCCACGCTCGGCAAGAAGACCGTCATGGCCGTCTCCGGGCTGGTCATGCTCGCGTACCTGGTCGTCCACATGATGGGCAACCTCAAGATCTTCTTCGGCCCGGAGGAGTTCAACGGCTACGCCCACTGGCTGCGGCACATGGGCGAACCCTTCCTCCACAGTCACTGGGGGCTCTGGGCCGCCCGGATCGTGCTGCTCGCCGCGGTGATCGCGCACGCGGTCAGCGCGTACCAGCTCAGCCGCCGCGACATCAGGGCCCGCCCGGTGCGCTACGCCCACCGCCGACGCCGCGCGAGCTACGCGACCCGCACCATGCGTTGGGGCGGGATCATCCTCGGCCTGTTCATCGTGTGGCACGTCCTCGACCTGACCACGCTCACCGTGAACGAGCGGGCCTGGCAGGGGCATCCGTACGAGAACGTGCTCGCGACCTTCTCGACCTGGTACGGCAACACGATCTACATCATCGCGATGCTCGCGCTCGGCCTGCACGTCCGGCACGGCTTCTGGAGCGCGGCGCAGACCCTGGGCGCCGGCAGCGCCGCCCGCGACCGCCTGTTCAGGACCGCGGCCGACGTGCTGGCGCTGGTGCTGACCGCGGGCTTCGTCTCCGTCCCCGTCGCCGTCATGACCGGAGTGGTGCACTGACCATGAGCACGAACCCGTACGCGTCCCCCGCCGGGACCCCCCGCTACACCACCGGCGCTCCCCTCGTCGACACCAAGGCCCCCGCCGGCCCCGTCGCCGACCGCTGGGACCGCCGCCGCTTCGAGGCGAAGCTCGTCAACCCCGCCAACCGCCGCAAGCACACCGTGATCGTCGTCGGCACCGGGCTCGCCGGCGGGTCGGCCGGCGCCACCCTCGCCGAACAGGGCTACCACGTCGTCCAGTTCTGCTTCCAGGACTCCCCGCGCCGCGCCCACTCCATCGCCGCCCAGGGCGGCATCAACGCCGCCAAGAACTACCGCAACGACGGCGACTCGATCCACCGCCTCTTCTACGACACCGTCAAGGGCGGCGACTTCCGGGCCCGCGAGTCCAACGTCCACCGCCTCGCCCAGATCTCCGTCGAGATCATCGACCAGTGCGTGGCCCAGGGCGTGCCCTTCGCCCGCGAGTACGGCGGTCTCCTCGACACCCGCTCCTTCGGCGGCGTCCAGGTCTCCCGCACCTTCTACGCCCGCGGCCAGACTGGCCAGCAGCTGCTGCTCGGCGCCTACCAGGCGCTGTCGCGGCAGATCGCCGCCGGCAACGTCGAGATGCACGCCCGCACCGAGATGCTCGACCTGGTCGTCGTCGACGGCCGGGCCCGCGGCATCGTCGCCCGCGACCTCGTCACCGGCGCGGTGACCACGCACTTCGCGGACGCCGTCGTCCTCGCCACCGGCGGCTACGGGAACGTCTTCTACCTCTCCACCAACGCCATGAACTCCAACGCCACCGCCGTCTGGCGGGCCCACCGGCGCGGCGCGTACTTCGCCAACCCCTGCTTCACCCAGATCCACCCCACCTGCATCCCGCGCACCGGCGACCACCAGTCCAAGCTGACCCTGATGAGCGAGTCGCTGCGCAACGACGGCCGGATCTGGGTCCCCAGGGCCAAGGGCGACACCCGTCCGGCGGCTCGGATACCCGAGGACGAGCGGGACTACTACCTGGAGCGGATCTACCCGTCCTTCGGCAACCTCGTGCCCCGCGACATCGCCTCCCGGGCCGCCAAGAACGTCTGCGACGAGGGGCGCGGCGTCGGACCGGGCGGCCAGGGCGTCTACCTCGACTTCGCCGACGCCATCCGCCGCATGGGCCGGGACGCGGTGGCGGAGAAGTACGGCAACCTCTTCGAGATGTACGAGCGGATCACCGCGGAGGACCCGTACGAGGTCCCCATGCGGATCTACCCGGCCGTGCACTACACGATGGGCGGCCTGTGGGTCGACTACGACCTCCAGACCACCGTCCCCGGACTGTTCGCCATCGGCGAGGCCAACTTCTCCGACCACGGCGCGAACCGGCTCGGCGCCTCCGCCCTCATGCAGGGCCTCGCCGACGGCTACTTCGTGCTCCCGGCCACCGTCAACGACTACCTGGCCCGCCGGCCCGCCGTGGACGCGGCCCCGGTCGACGACACCCACCCGGCCGCCGTCGCCGCCGTACGGGAGACCCGCGAGCGGCTGGAGCGGTTGCTGGCCGTCGACGGCGACCGCACCCCCGACTCCTTCCACCGCGAGCTCGGCGAACTCATGTGGGAGCACTGCGGAATGGCCCGCGACGAGGCGGGCCTGCGCAAGGCGCTCGACCGCATCCCCGCCGTCCGGGAGGAGTTCTGGCGCCGGGTGAAGGTCCCCGGTACGGGCGAGGAGCTGAACCAGTCGCTGGAGAAGGCCAACCGCATCGTCGACTACCTCGAACTCGCCGAGCTGATGTGCCTCGACGCCCTGCACCGCAGCGAGTCCTGCGGCGGACACTTCCGCGAGGAGTCCCAGACCCCCGAGGGGGAGGCGGCCCGCCGGGACGAGGAGTTCTCGTACGTCGCCGCCTGGGAGTACGGCACGCCCGACGGTTCCGGCGCCGCCCCCGCGCCCGTCCTCCACAAGGAGGACCTCGTCTTCGAGTACGTCCACCCCACCCAGCGGAGCTACGCATGAGGATCGACCTGCGCGTCTGGCGCCAGAAGAACGCCGACGCCCCCGGATCCATGGTCACCTACCGGGTCGAGAACGTCTCCGCCGACATGTCGTTCCTGGAGATGCTCGACACCCTCAACGAGGACCTCCTGCTGCGGGGCGAGGACCCGGTGGCCTTCGACCACGACTGCCGCGAGGGCATCTGCGGCGCGTGCAGCCTCGTCATCAACGGCGACGCGCACGGACCCGAGCGGACCACGACCTGCCAGCTCCACATGAGGTCCTTCGCCGACGGCGACACCATCGACGTCGAGCCGTGGCGGGCCGCGGCCTTCCCGGTCGTCAAGGACCTCGTGGTGGACCGGACCGCCTTCGACCGGATCGTCCAGGCCGGCGGCTACATCACGGCCCCGACCGGCTCGGCCCCCGAGGCGCACGCCACCGCCGTCCCCAAGGCCGACGCCGACTCCGCCTTCGAGCACGCCGAGTGCATCGGCTGCGGGGCGTGCGTGGCGGCCTGCCCCAACGGCTCGGCGATGCTCTTCACCTCGGCCAAGGTCAACCACCTGAACGTGCTGCCGCAGGGCGCGCCCGAGCGCGAGACCCGCGTCCTCGACATGGTCGCCGCGATGGACGACGAGGGCTTCGGCGGCTGCACCCTCACCGGCGAGTGCGCCACCGCCTGCCCCAAGGGCATCCCGCTGCCGTCCATCGCCGCGATGAACCGCGAGTGGCTGCGCGCCACCCGCAGGGCCCGCCGCTGACCCGCGCGCCCGGGCGGGAGCGCAGCGGGATCCGTCGCCGGGGCTACGCGTCGCCCGGCAGCAGGTGCTGCGGCAGCTCGCGGAACGACCAGCGGCCCGCCCGGCGCGAGAAGACCCACACCAGGTCGTACCGGTCGGGCCAGCCCGCCGGCACTCCCAGCACCCCGTCCGCGCCCAGCCCCCGGACGAGGGCCGGGACGCCGGTGTGCTCCCAGCAGATCAGCACCGGCGCCCCGGCGGCCAGCGCGGCGGCCGCGAGCCGGGACTCCTGACCCGGTCCGAGGTCCGCCCGTACGGTCAGTTCCAGCGCCGCCGCGAGCGGGCCGACGGTCTGGCGGGCCCGGTGGGCGCCCGCGCGCCGGCCCTCGTCGGCCACCGCGAAGACCGCCCCGGGGCGGGGCAGCGGCGCGTGCGGGGACGGCGGGAACAGCCGCGGCAGGGCTTCGGCCCGGCGCCAGCCGCGGGCGGCCAGCGAACCGGGATCCTCCTCGCCGTCGGCGTCCTGGCCGGTGGCCCCGGCGTACGGCCGCTCGGCCGGCCGGATCACCATGACCAGGGCGTCCCGGCCGGGCGGCGGCCCCGGCTCGGGGGCGGCGGGCCCGGCCTCGGAACATCCGGCCGCGGCCGCGACGGGTGCGGCGAGTGCGAGGGCGGCCAGGACGCTCCTGCGCCGCACCCCGGAGCCGTCGGGTCCTTCGGGCATGCGCCCACTGTCACCCACCACCCGCCCGGGACCGGCCCGCGGCACGACGGGCCCGCCGCCCCGTCCACCGATCGGGCGCACCGGGCCGTCCCGCGGCCCCGCGGGCGGGGCCGCCCTCAGCCGCCCGACGCGGCCCGGGGCGCCAGCCGCCGGGCCAGGTAGGGCGCCGTACGACTGCCGGCCGCCCCGGCGACCGCCGCCGGCGGCCCCGCCGCCACCACCCGGCCGCCCGCCTCACCACCGCCCGGGCCGAGGTCGATCACCCAGTCCGCCCCGGCGACCACGTCCATGTCGTGCTCGACCACGACCACCGAGTGCCCCGCGTCCACGAGCCCGTGCAACTGCGCCAGCAGCACCTCCACATCGGCCGGGTGCAGCCCGGTCGTCGGCTCGTCCAGCAGGTACAGCGTGTGGTCGCGGCGCACCCGCTGCAGCTCCGCCGCCAGCTTGATGCGCTGCGCCTCGCCGCCCGACAGCTCCGTGGCGGGCTGGCCCAGCCGGAGGTAGCCGAGCCCGATCCCGCGCAGGGCGCGCAGGCTGCGCGCGGCGGCCGGGACGCCGGCGAAGAACCCCTCGGCGGACTCCACCGTCAGCTCCAGCACCTCGGCGATGTTCAGGCCCTCGTGCCGCACCTCCAGCGTCTCGGGGTTGTAGCGCGCGCCGGCGCAGTCCGGGCAGGGCGCGTACGTGCTGGGCAGGAACAGCAGCTCCACCGAGACGAAGCCCTCGCCCTGGCAGGTCTCGCAGCGCCCGCCCGGCACGTTGAAGGAGAACCTCCCGGCCTTGTAGCCGCGCGCCTTCGCCTCCGCGGTCCCCGTGAAGATCTTGCGCACCACGTCGAACAGGCCCGTGTACGTGGCCAGGTTCGACCGCGGCGTCCGACCGATCGGCTTCTGATCCACCTCCACCAGCCGCGTCACCGGCCCGGCGGTCCCGTCGCCGGCCGCCAGCCGCTCGGCCACCGTCTCCGCCAGGGCCCGGCCGACCAGCGTGGACTTGCCCGAGCCCGAGACGCCGGTCACCGCCGTGAACACCCCGAGCGGGAAGTCGACGTCGAGGTCGCGCAGGTTGTTGCGGGTCACGCCCGACAGTGCGATCCGGCCGGCCGGTCGGCGCACCCCGCGCGCCGGAGCCGGGTCGTCGGCGAACAGGAACCGGCCCGTCGCCGACCCGGTCACCTCCGCGAGCCCGGCCGGCGGACCGCAGTGCAGGACCCGCCCGCCGTGCTCCCCGGCCCGCGGTCCGACGTCGACCAGCCAGTCGGCGTGCCGCACCACGTCCAGGTGGTGCTCCACCACGAACACCGTGTTCCCGGCCGCCTTGAGCCGGTCCAGTACGCCCAGCAGCGCCTCGGTGTCGGCGGGGTGCAGCCCGGCCGACGGTTCGTCCAGCACGTACACGACACCGAACAGCCCCGAGCGCAACTGCGTGGCCAGCCGCAGCCGTTGCAACTCGCCCGCCGAAAGGCTCGGAGCGGTCCGGTCCAAGGACAGGTAGCCCAGGCCGAGTTCGGTGACCGTGGCGATCCGTCCCAGCAGGTCCTCGGTGAGCACCCGGGCGGTCTCGCCCGCGCCCGGAGCCGCCCCCGGGGCCGTCCCCGCGCCCCGGGCGCCCTCCGCCAGTACCCGCGCCAAACCGGTCAGCGGCAGTGCGGCGAGCTCCGCGATCGTCCGCCCCCCGAACGTCACCGCCAGCGCCTCCGGCCGCAGCCGACTGCCCCCGCAGCCCGGACACGCCACGGAGGTCAGGAACTTCTCCGCCCGCGCCCGCAGCGTGTGGCTCTTGGTGTCGGAGAAGGTGCGCATGACGTAGCGGTGCGCACTCATGTACGTGCCCTGGTAGGGGCGTTGGATCCGATCCGCGTCCCGCACGGGGTGCACGGTGACCACCGGCTGCTCGTCCGTGAAGAGGATCCACTCCCGGTCCTTCGGGTCCAGCTCCCGCCACGGCCGGTCCACGTCGTAGCCGAGCGCGTCGAGCACGTCGCGCAGGTTCTTGCCCTGCCAGGCCCCCGGCCAGGCCGCGACGGCGCCGTCGCGGATCGACAGCGACGGGTCGGGGACCAGCAGCTCCTCCCTGGTGCGGTGGATCCGGCCGAGGCCGTGGCAGTCCGGACACGCGCCGGCGGCGGTGTTGGGGGAGAAGGCGTCGGAGTCCAGCCGTTCCGCCCCCGCCGGGTAGGTGCCCGCGCGCGAGAAGAGCATCCGCAGCGAGTTCGACAGCATGGTCACGGTCCCGACGGACGAGCGCGAGCCCGCGGCCGAGCGGCGCTGCTCCAGCGACACCGCCGGCGGCAGCCCGGTGATCTCCCCGACCTTCGGTGCTCCCACCTGGTGGATCAGCCGCCGCGCGTAGGGGGCCACCGACTCGAAGTAGCGTCGCTGGGCCTCGGCGTAGATCGTGCCGAAGGCCAGCGAGGACTTGCCGGATCCTGAGACGCCGGTGAACACCGTCAGGGTGCCGCGCGGGATGTCGACGTCGACCCCGCGCAGGTTGTGCTCGCGCGCTCCCCGGACGCGTACGTAGGGGTCGGGGGTTTCGGCGGGTCGTGCGTCCACGCTGTGCATTTGTCCGATTCTAGGCGGCGGTCCGCCCGGGACCCGCCCGTGGGCGCCGGGGCGCCTCGGGCGACACTTGACCCTGACACCGTGTGAGACCGTGCAGTAGGGGACGTCATGTTCACCATCGGAGACTTCGCCCGGCACGGCCGCGTATCGGTCCGTATGCTGCGGCACTACGACGCCCTCGGCCTGCTGCGGCCCGCCCGCGTGGACCCGTTCACCGGCTACCGCTCGTACGGGGCCGCCCAGCTCGCCCGGCTCAACCGCATCATCGCCCTCAAGGACCTCGGCTTCACCCTCCAGCAGGTGGGGGAGATCGTCGACGACAGGGTCGGGGCCGAGGAACTGCGCGCCATGCTGCGGCTGCGCCGGGCCGAGCTGGCGGCGGCGCGGGCGGCGGCCGAGGCCCGGCTGGCCCAGGTCGAGGCGAGGCTCCGGTCGATCGAGAGCGAGGGGCGCATGAGCACCCACGACGTCGTCGTCAAGCGGATCCCGGCCGTACGCGTGGCCCGGCTGAGCGCGGTCGCCGAGGGCTTCGAGCCCGAGGCCGTAGGGCCGGTCGTCGGCCCGCTGTTCGACGAGCTGTGCCGGCGACTGGCGCAGGCGGGCATCGAACCGACCGGCCCCGCCGTCGCGCTGTACGAGGACCACCCCCCGGCGTCCGGATCCGGCCGGGCCGCGGCGGCCGGCCCGGACGACGCCGACGGACCGGGCTGCGGGGCGGTCCTCGTGCACGCCGCGCTGCCCGTCCCCGCGTCGGCCACCGCTGCGGCAGCCGCGGCCGGCGGTTTCGAGATCGTCGAGCTGCCGGCCGTCGAGGCGGCCGCCACCATCGTCCACCGCGGCTCCATGGACGACGTGCTGCCCACCGCCCAGACCCTGGCGGCCTGGATCGACGCCAACGGCCACCGCTCCCGCGGCTACGCCCGCGAGCTCTACCTGGAGTGCCCCGAAGACCGCGGCGGCTGGGTCACGGAGCTCCAGGAGCCGGTCGAGGGTCCGCCGGCGCCGGCCGCGGGGTGAGCCCGGCCAGCCGGGCCAGGCGCCCGTAGGAGTCCAGCAGGGCCGCGCGGTCGTACGTACTGGTGGTGACGAGCACCTCGTCGGCGCCGCTCTCGACGACCGCCCCGCCCAGCTCGGAGGCCACCTGCTCCTCGGTGCCGTGGATGTGGCCGGCCAGGGCGGCCTCGTAGAACCCGCGCTGCTTCGCCGTCATCTCCAGCCCCTCGACCTGCTCGGCCGGGGCCAGCGGGGGGAAGCTGCCGCGGGTGCGCGAGTACGCCAGCGCCCACGCCTCCGGCACGAGCAGTCGGCGGGCCGCCGCCTCCGTCCCGGCGACCGCCACGGTGCCGGAGACCACCACGTACGGACGCTCCGCCCACGCCGAGGGGCGGAACCCGCGGCGGTACGCGTCGACCGCGGCCAGCAGCCGGTCGCGCCGCCGCAGGTCGCCCACGACCAGGGGCAGCCCGGCCCGGGCCGCGACGCCCGCGCCCTCGCCGGTGGCCAGCACGTACGGGGGGATGGCGAGGCCCTCGGCCGGGCGGGCGTGCACCTGGGGGTGGGCGGTCTGGCTGCCGTCCAACCAGCCGAGCAGTTCCGCCAGTTGATCCTCGAACCCGTCGGCGTCGGTCACCCCGCGGCCGAGCGCCCGCCGGATGCCGTCGGTGAAGCCGACCGAACGGCCCAGGCCCAGGTCGATCCGCCCCGGGAAGAGGGCCTCGAGCACGCCGAACTGCTCGGCCACGACGAGCGGCTGATGGTTCGGCAGCATCACCCCGCCGGTGCCGACCCGGATCGCCGACGTGGCGGCGGCGACGGCGGCCGCCAGCACGGTGGGGGCGGAGCCGGCCACCCCCGGGACGCTGTGGTGCTCGGAGACCCAGAACCGGTGGTAGCCGAGCCGGTCGGCCCGGCGGGCGAGGTCGACGGTGTCGCGCAGCGCCTCCGCGGGCGGCCGGCCCTCGCGGACGCGCGAGCGGTCGAGGACGGAGACGGGCACCCCGGCGAGGGCGGGGTGCGCGGGGCGGTTCGGGTTCACGGTGGGTTCAACACCGCCGCGGCCGGGAGATTCCCGGGGTGTCGGTGGCCGTCCCTAGGCTGGCGTGCATGACGCATGCGAGAAGCGACAGCACGCGGCGGCCGCTGGCCGTCTTCGACCTCGACGGCACCCTGGCGGACACCGGGCACCGGCAGCACTTCCTGGAGCGCAGGCCGCGCGACTGGGCCGGGTTCTTCGCGGCGGCCCCGCAGGACCCGCCGCTGGAACGCGGGGTGGCGCTGGCCCTGGAGAGCGCCGAGGAGTGCGAGGTGGTCTACCTGACCGGGCGGCCGGAACGGTGCCGCGCGGACACGCTTGCCTGGCTCGCGGATCAGGGGCTGCCCGACGGGAAGCTGTGGATGCGGGGCGACCAGGACCGCCGTCCGGCCCGGACGACGAAGCTGGAGGTGCTCCGGCGGATCGCCCGGGGGCGGACGGTGCGGATGCTCGTCGACGACGACGAGCTGGTGTGCGAGGAGGCGCGGCGGGCCGGTTTCGCGGTGGTGCGGGCCGACTGGGCGGCGCCGTCCGAGGAGCTCAAGGACGCGCAGGAGCGGACCGGCCGCACCTGAGGTCCCTGCCGGGCTCCCCGGGGCGGCCGGGGCCCCGACCGCCCCGGGGACCGCCCCGGCCGGGGCTCCGTCCTCAGTCCTCGCCGTCCAGTCGGAAGCCCACCTTCAGGCCCACCTGGTAGTGCGCGATCGCGCCGTTCTCGATGTGGCCGCGCACCTGGGTGACCTCGAACCAGTCCAGGTTGCGCAGGGTCTGGGACGCGCGGGTGATGCCGTTGCGGATGGCCTGGTCGATGCCGTCGGGGGAGGTTCCGACGATCTCGGTCACGCGGTAGGTGTGGTTCGACATTGGACGCTCCCGTGCGAAGTGGCGGTGCTCACTCCACGGTGCCCCACCCGGCCCGGGTCCGCGAGGCGTCGCGCCGGGCCGGACGGGTGACGGTCGGCCGCGCCGCCGACCCGTGCGACGGGGTCCGGGGCTCCCGCCGCCGTGTCCGATAGCACGTCAAAGGTTCCGGTTTGGGTGCGAGTCGAGTCATGGCGCGTGTGGTTTCCGTGAAGAAAACCTGGCCTGATCCCCTTGACCCGTTCAATTGGTCCATGCCAATTTCAAGCCATCCCCGAACGACCCGAAGGTGGCTTCTGTGAAGTTGCGCATGTTTTCTGCCGTATGCACCGCCGTGGCGGCGGTCACGGCGCTGTCCGCCTGCGGCGTGCTCGGGTCCGACGCGGGCGGCGCGCGGAAGGTCACCGTCTGGCTCATGAAGGGCAGCGCTTCGGACGACTTCCTCGACCGCTTCACGGAGGAGTTCGAGGCCGCGCACGAGGACATCGACCTGGACATCCGGATCCAGGAGTGGACCGGCATCGGCGAGAAGGTCCACAAGGTGCTCCGGGGCGAGGACACCGCCGACGTGATCGAGGTCGGCAACACCCAGGTCGCGCAGTACGCCGAGACCGACCACCTCACCGAGCTGACCCTGGAGGGCCTGCGCGACTGGGGCAGCAAGGACTGGCTGAAGGGCCTCGCCGACCCGGGCAGCGTCGACGGGGCGCAGTACGGCGTCCCGTGGTACGCGGCCAACCGCGTGGTGATCTACAACAAGGACCTCTTCGAGGCGGCCGGCATCACCACCCCGCCCAGGACCCGCGCCGCCTGGCTCCGCGACACCGCGAAGCTGGACCGGGGCGAGCAGCAGGGCATCTACCTGCCGGGCCAGAACTGGTACGTGCTCGCCGGCTTCGTCTGGGACGAGGGCGGCGACCTCGCGGTCGAGGGCAACGGGCAGTGGAACGGCGCCCTCGGCAGCCCGCAGGCCCTCCGCGGCATGCGCTTCTACCAGCAGCTCCAGGCCCTCGGCGACGGGCCGAAGAACGCCGACGAGGAGACGCCCCCGCAGGCCGAGGTGTTCGCCCGCGGCAAGGTGGCGCAGATCATCGCCCCGCCCGGCAGCGCGGCCCTGATCGAGCAGGCCAACCCCGGGCTCGCCGGCAAGCTCGGCTACTTCCCCGTCCCGGGCAAGACCGCCGAGAAGCCGGGTGCGGTCTTCACCGGCGGCTCGGACCTGATCATCCCCGCCGGCACGGAGCAGCGGCGGGCCGCGGTCGAGGTGATCTCCGCGCTGGTCAGCGAGAAGTGGCAGACCGAGCTGGCGCGGGAGATGAGCTACGTACCCAACAAGACCACCCTCGCGCACGTCATCGACGACAACGACGGTGCCGCGGCCATGGCCAAGGGCGCCGTCCAGGGCCGCGCCACCCCCAAGTCGGCCCGCTGGGCCGAGGTCGAGGCGAAGAACCCGATCAAGCCGTACATGACCGCGGTCCTGAACGGCGAGGACCCCGAGCGGGCCGCCGCCACGGCCGACGAGACGATCACCCGGGTGCTCAGCGCCGACCACTGACGCACCCCCGGGGGCCCGCGCGAACCCGTCATTCGCCATCCGCACATCCGCGGGCCCCTGCGCCGTCATGTCGAATCCAGCCGGTCACGGAAGAAGTAAGGAGCCAGGCCCACCACCCGGCCTGGCGACCTGCCCGGACCAGGAGCCGCCATGACCATCGCCCCGCTCTCCCCCGTCCCCGCCCCCACCGCCGCACCGGCCGCGCCCGCCCCGGCCCCCGTCCCCGCTCCCGCCCCCACCCCGCTCGCGGCCCCCGCCGCCGGCGGTCCGGAGGCCCGGTACACCGTCCGGCTCGCCCGTGACGAGGCCGAGGTGCGCGCCGCCCAGCGGCTGCGGCACCAGGTCTTCGCCGGCGAGATGGGCGCCCGCCTCGACGGCCCCGAGCCCGGCCTGGACTCCGACGCCTTCGACGCCTACTGCGACCACCTCCTCGTCCTCGACGAGGCGACCGGCGACGTGGTGGGCACCTACCGCCTGCTGCCGCCGGAGCGCGCCGCGGTCGCCGGGCGGCTCTACTCCGAGGGCGAGTTCGACCTCGGCCGGCTCGCCCCGATCCGGCCCGACCTGGTGGAGGTCGGCCGCTCCTGCGTGCACCCCGCCCACCGCAACGGCGCCGTGATCGCCCTCATCTGGGCCGGCCTGGCCCGCTACATGGAGCGCAGCGGCCACAACTGGCTGGCCGGCTGCTGCTCGATACCGCTCGCCGACGGCGGGGCCCTGGCGGCCGCCACCCGCGAGACCGTCCTCGCCCGCAACCTCGCGCCCGAGGAGTACCGGGTGACCCCGCACCGCCCCTGGAACGCCGAGGGCGTTCCCGTCCCCGGGCGCGTCGAGCTGCCGCCGCTGCTGCGCGGGTACATCCGGCTCGGCGCCTGGGTCTGCGGGGAGCCCGCCCACGACGCGGAGTTCGGCGTCGCCGACCTGTACGTCCTGCTGTCGCTGCGCCGCACGAACCCGCGCTACCTGAAGCACTTCCTGTCGCTGGTGCCCTCGTGACGAGCGTCTGGCTGCCCGGCGCGCCCTGCACCCCCGCAGGGTGCGCCGACCGGCCGGACCGGCCGGTGGCCGTGCCCCTGGCGGTGCTGCAGCTCGTGGCCGGCTTCACCGTGGGCCTGCTGGGCGTCCCCGGCGCCCTGCTGGTCCGCCCCCTTGGCCCGCGCGCCCGGCACGCCGCCGTACGGTGCTGGGCCCGGACCCTCCTGCGCGCGTTCGGCGTGCGCGTCCGCCACCACGGATGGCCCCGGCCGGTGGTCGGCCACCTGGTCGCCCCCAACCACGTCTCGTGGCTCGACGTCCCGCTCGTGGCCACCGCCCTGCCCGGCCGGATGCTGGCCAAGAGCGAGGTCCGCGGCTACCCCGGCCTGGGGTTCCTGGCCGCCGGCGCCGGCACCCTCTTCATCGACCGGGACCGGCTCCGCGCCCTGCCCGGCACGGTCGCCGAGATCGCCGGGGCACTGCGGGCCGGGGCGCACGTCACGGTCTTCCCCGAGGGCAGCACGTGGTGCGGCCGGGCCCAGGGGCGGTTCCGCCCGGCCGCGTTCCAGGCCGCGCTCGACGCGGGGGCGGCCGTGCAGCCCGTACGCATCGACTACCGCCTCCCGGACGGCGGCCTCGCGACCGCCCCCGCCTTCGTCGGGGACGACCCGCTGGGTGCCTCCCTCTGGCGGGTCGTGCGGGCCCGCGGGGTGACGGCCGAGCTCCGGCTCCTGCCCCGGATCCCGGCCGACCGGTACGGCGACCGGGGGGCCCTGGCCCGCGCGGTGCAGGAGGCGGTGGCCGGCGCCGTGCCGCTGCCGCCGCCCGACGTCCGCCACGCGCCGCCCGCCCGGTCCGTACCGGCCCCGCCGCCCCTGCCGCGTCAGGCGGCGGTGGCCAGCGAGAGCGCGAACCGCCCCGCCGCGTCCGTCCACCACCGCGAGAGCTCCAGCCCCGCCGCGGCGAGTTCCGCCGCGACCCGCTCCTGACGGAACTTCGCCGACACCTCCGTCCGCATCTCCTCACCGGCCTCGAACGGCACGACCAGGTCCAGGGCACGGATCTTGACCGACAGTTCGGACCGGGCCCGCAGCCGCATCTCGATCCATTCCTGCTCGGCGTCCCACACGGCCACGTGCTCGAAGTCGCCCGGGTGGAAGTCGGCGTCCAGCTCCCGGTTGATCACCGCCAGCACGTTCTTGTTGAACTCCGCGGTCACCCCCGCCGCGTCGTCGTACGCGGCGACGAGCGTCCCCTCGTCCTTGACCAGGTCCGTGCCCAGCAGCAGCGCGTCCCCGGGCGAGAGCATGGCCCGGACCGCGCGCAGGAACGCGGCGCGCTCCACCGGCAGCAGGTTGCCGATCGTGCCGCCCAGGAACAGCACCAGCCGGGGCCCGGGGGAGTCCGGCAGCGCGAGCGCCTTCGTGAAGTCCGCCAGCAGCGCGTGCACGCGCAGCGACGGATGCTCCGCCTGCAGCGTCCGCGCCGCCCCGGCCAACGCGCTCTCGCTGACGTCCACCGGCACGTACAGGTCCAGCGCGGGCATCGCCGCGATCAGGTGCCGGGTCTTCTCCGACGACCCCGAGCCCAGCTCCACCAGGGTGCGGGCGCCGCTCGCGGCAGCGATCTCGGCGGCCCGGGCCACCAGGATCTCCCGCTCGGCGCGCGTCGGGTAGTACTCGGGCAGCCGCGTGATCTCCTCGAAGAGCTCGCTGCCGCGGCCGTCGTAGAACCATTTGGGCGGCAGCGTCTTGGGCGCGGTCGTCAGCCCGTGCAGCACGTCGTCGCGCAGCGCGGTCTCGGCCGCGTGCTCGTCGAGGGTTCGGGTCAGCAGGAATCGGCTCACGTGTTCGGCTCCTTGAGGGGGGTCAACTTGATCTCGTCGCGCGTGGCGGTCAGCAGCGTCCGGTCGGGCACCTCCTGCCAGCGCGGATCGTCGTCGTACGGTTCGGAGGCCACGACCGTCCGCAGCGCCTCCGGCTCGGCGAGGTACCAGAGCGAGTCGCCCCAGGCCGTGGCCAGGATCCGGGCGCCGTCGGTGAGCAGCAGGTTCAGCCGGGACCCGGGCGCCGCCCCGGCCAGCTCCCGCACCGCCTCGGACACCGCCCGACCCGGCTCGTCCCCGCGCCGCAGCCGGTGCGCCACCAGGGCCCACACGAACGCGGAGTCCGTACGGCACTCCATCGACAGCAGCTCCGCCGCCGGCAGCGCGGCCGCGAGCGCCGCCACCGCGTCCGGCCAGTCGCGCAGCGCACCGTTGTGGCTGAACAACCACCGCCCGTCGGCGAACGGCGCGGCCGCCGCCTCCCCGTCCGACCCGCCCACGGTCGCGTCCCGGACGGCGGCCAGCAGCGCACCGCTGCGCACCACCCGGGCGAGGTCGAGGAAGGACTGGTCGGCCCAGATCGGACCGAACCGCCGGAAGCGGGCCGGCAGCGGGTCGAACTCGGCGTACCAGCCGACCCCGAAGCCGTCCGCGTTGACCACCCCGCTGGCCTGCCGGCGCGGCTCCCAGGACTGCCGGAAGAGGCTGTGGTCCGGCTCGGTCAGCAGCTTCCCGAGGGAGACCGCCGGCCCGAGGTAGGCGAGGTGACGGCACATCAGACGTCCCGCACGGTACGGAAACCGGAGAAGATCTGGCGGCGCACGGGCAGGTCCCAGTTGCGGAACGTGCCGCGGCAGGCCACCGCGTCGACCGCGAACGAGCCGCCGCGCAGCACCTTGTGGGCCGGCCCGAAGAACACCTCCGAGTACTCCCGGTACGGGAAGGCCCGGAAGCCGGGGTAGCCGGTGAAGTCGCTGGCGGTCCACTCCCACACGTCGCCGATCAGCTGGCGCACGCCGAGCGGCGAGGCGCCCCTGGCGTAGCTGCCGGCCGGGGCGGGGCGCAGGTGGCGCTGGCCGAGGTTGGCGTGCTCGGAGGTGGGGTCCTCGTCGCCCCACGGGTAGCGCCGGGAGCGGCCGGTGACCGGGTCGTGCCGGGCGGCCTTCTCCCACTCGGCCTCGGTGGGCAGCCGTCGCCCGGCCCAGCGGGCGTACGCGTCGGCCTCGTACCAGCTCACGTGGAGGACGGGCTCGGCGGCCGGGACGGGCTCGGTCACCCCGAACCGGCGGCGCAGCCACTGGCCCCCCTCCGACCACCAGAACAGCGGGGCCCCGATGCCGTGCCGGCGGATCTGCTCCCAGCCCTCCGGAGCCCACCAGCGGCGGGTGGTGTAGCCGCCGTCCGCGACGAACCGCTGGTAGTCGGCGTTCGTGACCGGCGCGGTGTCGATCCAGAACGCCGGAACGTCCCGCTCGTGCGCGGGCCGCTCGTTGTCCAGCGACCACGGCTCTGCGGAGGTCCCCATCATGAACGGGCCGCCCGGCACCAGGACTTCGGCGGCGGCCGGGGGCGGGCCGGCCGGCGGGTCCGGGTCGGGGGCGGTGAGCACGGCCGCGCCCCTGCGCAGCTGATGGGTGATCAGCATCGTCTCGTCGTGCTGCTGCTCGTGCTGGGCGATCATCCCGAAGGCGAAGCCGGCGTCGAGCAGGTCGTTGCCCTCGAAGGGGGTCTTCTCCAGCACGTCGAAGACCTTGCCGCGGACCTCCGCGGTGTAGCGGCGCGCCTCGTCCGGGGGCAGCAGCGGCAGCGTGGGCCGCTCGGCGCGAGGGTGCTCGAAGGCGTCGTACAGCGGGTCGATCTCCGGGTGCATGGGGTCGTGGCCGGCCACGTTGCGCAGCAGCCACAGCTCCTCCATGTTGCCGATGTGCGCCAGGTCCCAGACCAGGGGCGACATCAGGGGGGAGTGCTGGGCGGTGAGGTCGTCCGCGTCCACGCAGTCGGTGAGGCCCGCCGTGCGCTGCCGCGCGGCGGTGAGGGCGGTCAGGGCCTGCTCGCGCAGGTCCTGCGGAGCGTCGTTCACGTCAGCGGTTCCTTCCGGTACGGCGGTGCGGACGGACGGCGGAGGCCGGACCGGCGGCGGGCGGACCGGCGGCGGCCTGATCGTCGGCGGGGCAGCGGCCGCGGGCGACGTAGCGCTCCGCGAACTCCCCGACGGCGTCCACGACGGCCCCGCCGGCGCCCATCCGGGGCAGCGCGTCCAGGGCGGCCCGGAAGCAGGTGGCGGCGGCCGCGCGCAGCTCGGGGTCGGCCGGACCCGAGCGGGCGGCCTCCCGCCACAGGGGGTTGCGCGGGGCCGGGTGCGGGCCGGCACGGTCGGACAGTGCCTTGACCGCCCGGTACGCCGTCTCGGCGGCCTCGGGATCGTCGAAGAGCGCGGTGGTGACGGCCACCGGGACGAGCCAGCCGTCGTCGCCGGGCTGCGCGTCGATCATCCGCAGTTCCAGGTGGCCGCGCGGGCGCACCGGGGGGAACAGCGTGGTCAGGTGGTAGGTGAGGTCCTCGCGGGTGGGCGGGCGCGGACCGCCGTGGCGCACCCAGTCGCGGAAGGTCAGGCCCTGCGGGGCGTCCCAGGGCGCGCCGTCGGGGGACTGCACGCACATCACCTCGGTGTCCAGCGCGTGCCGGGTCCACGCCGCCCGGGGCTCCTCGTACAGCGGCGGCGCGAGGTTGCGGCGCGGGTCGAGGTCCGCCCAGATGCCCTGCCGGGACGACCGCCAGCCGCGGTAGGGGCCGCTGTCGGCGGGGGAGTTGGCGAAGGCGGAGACGAGGACGGCGCCCAGCAGGTGGGCGAGCAGCCAGCGCCGGCCGTGACCGAGGGGGCCGGGTTCCTCGTACCCGGCGTCGACGCACACCTGCACCGAGGCGGAGGCGCACATCATCTGCCGGCCGGCCGGGCCGCAGCGGTCGAAGTACCGCTCCATGGCCTCGTAGCGCGGGGCGTGCAGCATGCGGTGGGGCGGGCGGCGGGAGTCCTGGCCGCGGCCGACGAGGTACAGCCCCAGGTCGTCCAGGGTCGCCCGGACGGCGGACAGATCGGCCTGGAGGGCGTCGAGGCACCCGGTGAGGGAGGTGGCGGCCGGGGAGCTCAGTTCGAGCTGGCCGCCCGGCTCGACGGTGAAGCGGGAGTGCAGGGGGAGCGCGCTCGCGGCGGCGTGGGCCGCGTGCAGCCGCTCGTCGGGGACGGGGGCGCCGGGGGAGGCGCGGTCGTGTATCAGCCATTCGAGTTCGGCGCCGACGTACCGGGGCGGCCCGGTCTTGAAACAGATGCCGTGGACCAGATCCTCGGTCTCGGCCTCGGAGACCGCGGGAGCGGTCCCAGGACGGGACGTCTGGGGCATTGCCTGATCCTCCTGTCAACACTCTGACGATCGCGGGTCGAGGCTACGCACCGAGGTTCGACGATCTCTCGCGCAATCCTCAAGAGCGAATTCGAGCCGCAAGTGGGCAGATTGTCGAAAAGTGTCTCTTGCCTCCAGCCCCGGGTGTGGGCAAGCCCGGCATGCGCTTTCCGAACGAAAGCCGATCCGCCTTCCAGGATATATGTGAACGAAAAGGGCGCTCGGCGAGCGTCTTCCCCCGATCACTGTGCGTACACGCCCCTCCGTGGCGCGGCCGGTCGACGGCGCGGCGGCGCGTACGACGAAGCCGGCCCGGGGGCAAGTACCGGGCCGGCTTCGGGGGACTTGATGGGTCTCCTGGGTTTACTGGGGCCTGAGGGCGGGGAGAGTCGATCAGACCCAGCCGTACCGTTCACGCAGGCGCGTGATCACCAGGTCGAAGCGGGTCCGATCGAGGGCGCAGGCCTCGCGCCGCATGCCGGCGTCGGTGACGCGCAGGATCCGGTCCACGGCCACCCAGGACGGCCGGCCCTCGCGGTCCCACGGGCCGGCGCCGAGCGCGATCCACTCGCGGTCGTCGTCGTGGCGCTTGCTCGACAGCTGGACCGCAAGAACCGTTCCGGACACCTCACGGGCCACGACCAGGACCGGCCGGTCCTTGCCCCGCCCGTCGTTCTCCTCGTACGGCACCCAGGTCCAGACGATCTCGCCGGGATCGGGGTCGCCGTCGTGCGCCGGGGCGTACTCGGTGCGCACCGGTCCGGTCGTGTACGGGTCCACTTCGGTCGTCGCAGTCACGCGGGACACGGTACGCCGAGCGGTGGCGACGGTTCCGCCCGCGGCGGCGTCCCGACGGGGGACGCGCCCGCCGGCCGATTGACGCCCGGCCCCGGCCCGCGGCCGGCGCGCCCGCGTACCGGTCGGGCGGAACCGCCGGCCGGTCGACCCCGTCACAGCCCCGGTCCGCACGCGACCGGACCGGACAGCCGTACGACACCACATGGGGGGCACGTATGCGCATCACCACCACCCGTACCGGCACAGGGCGCGGGGGACCCCGAACGGCCCTGCTCTGCACGGCGGTCGTGCTGGCGGCCGCACTGACCGGCTGCGGCACCGACGAGGGGCCGGACACGTCGGGGTCGAGCCTCGTGGCCGCCGCGGCCGACTGTCCGCAGTGGGCCGACGACCCGGCGCAGGACGAGCCCGCCGCGCCCCCCACCACCGTCGACGGGACCCCCGCCAACACCCCTGAGGCGGAGGCCCTCGCGCAGGCCGTCGGCGACCTGGGGCGGGGGGCCTTCGCGGACGTGTACGCCGAGATGCGGGTGGACTCCCCGCCGGGGCGGGTGCTCCTGTGCGTCACCGACCTCGCCAAGGGACGGAAGCTGCTGGCGGCCGCGAAGGAGGCCGATCCGTCCGTGGACCCGGGCCGCGCGGACCTCTACCTGGCCCGGTACGGCAGGCGGCAGCTCGACGCCGCCCTGGAGAAGGTCATGGGCGCGGGCGAGGTCGCCGGTTTCCGGGTCTACACCGGTACGCCCGAACACGACGCCTCGGGCGTGGTGGTGACCACCAGCAAGGAGGGCGCGGCCTCGACCGCCTTCGCCGCGGAGGCCCGCCGCCTCGCCGGGGAGGTCCCGGTCCGGGTGCTGGCCGGCGAGCCCGTCCGGGAGCTCGTCCGTCCCGGTACGTCGCCGGCGCCGCGGGGCTGAGCGGACCGCGGAACCGGGGCCGACGGGGCGGGACCGCGGCCCCGCCCCCGGGGACGTCCTACAACCAGCCTTCGAGCGAGGCCATGAACCCGTCGAAGTCGTCGCGGTGGACGGTGTGTCCGGCCCCCGCGACGGTACGGACCTCGAAGCCGCGCTCGGCGAGCAGGGCCGCCCGCGCCCCGTCGACGAGGAAGCTCGGGTCGGCGAGCTGGACCAGCGACGGCACGACCGGACCGGCGGGCAGCAGGTCGGTGCCGAGCAGGGCGGTCAGGGACAGTGCGGTGCCCTCGTCCCAGACCTTCAGCGTCTCCAGTTCCACGTCCACGTCGGCCTCCTCCCAGCGCGGGTTGAGCGCCGCGATCTGCTCCCGGGGGGCGGACTTGAACGCCGCGAACACCTCGGGCCCGAAGCCCTCGGCCGGGCCGGCCAGGTGCCAGGCGGGGTCGGAGTACACCGCCCGCGCCGGCCGCAGCCGGTCGACCGCCAGGGACAGGGTCAGTCCACCGAGGGAGTGGCCGATGGCCAACTCGGCGCCGGCGGGCAGGGTCTCGACCAGGTCGTCGGCGAGGAGCGCGGGGGAGTACGGGCCGCGGCCGCTGGCGCCGTGCCCGCGCAGGTCGACGGCGATCACCCGGTAGCCGCGCTCGGCGAGGGCCGGGCCGACCCGGCGCCAGGTGCGGTGGTCGGCCATGATGCCGTGGACGAGCAGGGCGACGCGGTCGCCCTCGCCCCAGGTGTGGGTGTGCAGCTGCACGGTGGTGCCCTTCTTCGGGGTGGTGCGGTGCGGAAACGGGGGAGCCGGAGCCGGACCGGGCGCCTCAGCGCACGGTGCGGATCGGCCGGACGGCGAGGGCCCCGGCCACCGACAGGAGGGCCGCGACGAGGAAGAGCGCGGTGTAGCCGCCGCTCACGGAAACGACCAGCGAGGCGATGAACGGCGCGATGATCTGCGGACCGGCGTTGGCGACGTTCAGGACGCCCATGTCGCGGGCGGCGTCCTCGGCGGTCGGCAGCACCATCGTCACCAGCGCCGTGTCCACCGCCATGTAGCAGCCGAAACCGAGCCCGTTGACCACGGCGAAGGCCAGCATCGCCGGCCAGCTCGCCGAGGCCGCGGGGATCAGCAGGGCCACCGCGGAGAGCAGGGCCGAGGCGCCGACGAACAGCTTGCGCCGGTCGAACCGGTCGGACAGGTAGCCGCCGACCACGGTGGAGACCACCATCGCCACGCTGTTCAGCGGCATCAGCACCGCCACCGCCTCCTCGGCCTTCATGCCCTCCGGCAGCCGGGTGTGGTCCTGGAGGATGTAGAGCTGGTACGCGCTCACCGCGAAGTAGCCGAGCACCAGCAGGGCGCGCCCGACGAAGGCCCACCGGAAGTCGTGGTCGCGCAGCGCGCCCGCGAACGCGGCCAGTTGCTGCCGCGCCGGCACCGGCGGCCGGGCCGGCAGCCGCTCCTCCCGCGTGGACACGGTGAACAGCACCGCCGCCCCCGCCACGATCGCCCCGAACACCAGGTACCCGGTGCGGTAGTCGTCGGAGAACGCGGCGCCGAGCAGGGCGCCCGCCACCGAGCCGAACGGCAGGCCCAGCCCGACCGCGGCGGAGGCCTTGCCGCGGGCGCCGACCGGCACCCGGTCGGGCACGACGGAGGTGATGGCGGCCTGGTAGACGTTCATGACCGCCTGGCCCAGGCACCACACGATCGTGATCAGCAGGATCGTGTGCACGGTCCCCAGCAGGAACATCGCGGGCAGGGCCAGCAGGCCGCCGCCCAGGATCCACGGATTGCGCCGGCCTGAGCGGTCGGACAGGGCCCCGGCGACGGGGTTGAAGACCGTCGCGAAGAGGGCGGAGACCCCACCGATCAGGCCGAAGTTGGCGACCTTCGCCGCTGGGTCGATCTTCTCGACCTGCAGCGCGAGCAGGACGCCCGCGACGCCGACGTACAGGGCGTACATCGCCGTGTTGCCGACCAGCAGCAGCGGCAGCAACCCGCGGCCCGCCTCGGGTCGCGGGGAGGGGGCGGCCTCGGACGTGCCGGTGCCAGGGGAGGAAAGGGCCACGGTGCCCTCCAGGGCAGGGGGAGCGGATGGGGGGACGTGCCGGCGCGGCGCCGGAGGAGGCGGTTCGCTCCGGGCGCGGACGACGCGTCGGTGGAGCTGCCGCGGGGTCCCTGACGACACCGTGGCGACCGCATGGTTACACGTGTCAATGAATCGTGTAACCACTGTGTAGCACTCGTTTCCGGCCATCCGCTAGACCTGGGACCCGATCGGTCTGGAAAGATGCCAGCGCAATGTCACAGTCATCCAAGCCAGGGGCTCCCGCTCCCGCTGCCCCAGCCGTACCGACCAGCGCCGACGTGGCCCGCCTGGCCGGTGTCTCCCGCGCGACCGTCTCGTACGTGCTGAACAACGCCGAGGCCGTCCGGATCAGCGAGCCCACCCGCCGCAAGGTGCGCGAGGCCGCGGAGGAACTCGGCTACGTCCCGCACGCCGCCGCCCGCAGCCTGCGCGCCGGGCACACCCGCATCGTGCTGCTGCCCACCCCGCACGTCCCGATCGGCCCGCTCTACAGCCGCTTCCTCAACGAGCTCCAATGGGCCCTGCGCCGGCTCGACTACACCGTCGTGCAATACGGCAGCCTCGGCCTCAGCGGCGACCAGGCGGCCCGCGCCTGGGCCGAGTTGCGGCCGGTCGCCGTGATCTCCCTCGGCGAGATCACGCTCTCACCGCGGAACGTCGCCACCCTCAAGAGGGCCGGCGCCCGCGCCGTGATCACCCTGGGCCCCGAGAGCGTTCCCGGCGCCCACGCCCTCGTCATGGACCAGACCGAGGTCGGCGCCCGCGCCGTCGCCCACCTCGCCGCGACGGGCCGGCGCCGCATCGGCGCGGTCGTTCCCGAGGAGGAGGGCCTCGGACTGTTCTCGGCGCCCCGCCTGGCCGGGGCCCGGACCGCGGCGGCCGAGGCCGGCGTGCACGTCGAGCCGCTGCCCATGAGCTACACCGAGATCTCGGCGGAGCGGTTGGCAGCCCGCTGGCCCGACCTCGGCCTCGACGCCGTCTACGCGTACAACGACGAGTACGCCATGCTCCTGATGCGCGCCCTCCAGGACGCCGGGGTCCGCATCCCCGAGGACACGGCCGTCGTCGGCGCCGACGACCTGCTCATCGGCCGGCTGCTGCGGCCGCGCCTGAGCACCGTCCAGATCGAACTGCCCACCGGCGACACCCTCGCCTCCCTCGTCGACCGGGTGGTGCGGGAACCGGGCGAGGCACAGGAGCGGCACGACCTCATGGCGGCCCGGGTGATCCAGCGCGAGTCCAGCTGACCGCTTGCCCCCACCCAGGCCGCCGGATCCTTGGCAGGCCTGGTGGGTCCCGTGGTGTGTGGGGAAGGCGCTTGACTGCCCATGGCAGGCTGGTCCGAAGGCAGGCCCGGGCCGGAGGTGGCCGAAGGCCAGGGCGAAGCCCCGA